>JBNMJS010000001.1:0-86471 GCA_050873965.1 Cyanobacteriota bacterium
CTTCAATATATATTTGGTTTTTATATAAAATCTTGATTTTTTATAATTAAATGATAGACTAGAATAAGAAAAGTTTAAGAAATTTTTACTGTTTGTTAAGGGTAATAATTACTTAAGATAAAATGAAAGTTGAATAAACAAATGTCGTCACGGGCCTGTGGCACTCTGCCGACGAGAAAGATTAAGTATCTTTTGAGGAGAGGAAGGTAGCATCGCTACCGCAAGGCACAGCCTAAGACAAAACAAAATTGAATAGATAAAGTCGTCACGGGCCTGTGGCGCAGCGGTAGCGCAGAGGACTCATAATCCTTTGGTCGTGGGTTCGAATCCCTCCGGGCCCAAATAAAAAACTCCTTTTGGAGTTTTTTTTATTTGGAGTAATTCTCACCCAGTGGGTTCTATCCCTCCATCTCTCGACGATACTTAATCGTCTCGAGCGGAGTCCTTCTTCGTGCTAAATAAAATATTCAAGTGGAGTTATTGTTGAGAAATTTTTAAACTATTGAAATTATTCAATAGATATTTTAGAGTATAGAAATGGAAGTTTTTAAAATAATTCAAAAGATGATAAATTTTTCTGATGGTAATTTACACGATATAAACCATTTTATGAAAGTGTGGGCTTTTGCGAAAACTATTGGCGAATTAGAAAATATTAGTAGTGAGATGCAATTTATTTTAGAATTGTCTGCAATTATTCATGATATTGCTTGTCCTTTATGTCGTGAAAAATATGGAAATACTAATGGTAAATATCAAGAAATAGAAAGCGAATCGCTTGTAAGAAAATTCTTAACAGATACTGATTTGACTCAAAAACAAATTGATAGGATTGTTTATTTGGTTTCACATCATCATACATACAAAAATATTGATGGATTAGACTATCAAATACTTATAGAGGCTGATTATTTAGTAAATGCAGATGAAAGTCATTATTCTAAACAAAATATAAAAAATACTAAAAATGTAATTTTTAAAACAAAGTCTGGTATAGAACTTTTAGAAAAAATGTATGGGGTTAATTGTTGAAACGAATTCTTACAGAAGATTTGATATATGAAATATTATCTGTTGTTGAAGAAATTCCAGTTGGAAAAGTGGCTTCTTATGGTCAAATCGCAAAACTTATCGGTAGAGATAAAAACTCTCGTCTAGTTGGTAGGGTTTTAAGTCTGTCTCAATTCTATGGTGATTATCCATGTCATAGAGTCGTAAACCATTGTGGAAGAATAGCACCACGTTTTTTAGAACAAAAAGAACGACTAATTTCTGAATGTGTCGAATTTAAAGATAAAAATCATGTTGATATGAAAAAATATCAATGGGATTGTATTTAATCTAAAAAAATATCTAGAATTCTTCAGATTTTTATATAAAGACTCAATATATTTAGTTTAAAAGTATTAACTATAATATTTTGAAGACTTTAATTGTTTTTATTTGTTACATTTTATTTTATATATATTGAATAAATCAAACGTTTGTTTTATGATATAAATATACAAGTTGGAGATTGTTTATGGAAAAAGACGAAAACTCAAAACAAAAGATATTAAATTCAGCAACTAAACTGTTTGCCAATAAAGGGTTCGATGCTGTTAGTGTTCGAGAAATCTGCAAAGAAGCGAATGTTAATTTGTGTATGATTTCTTATTATTTTGGTGGAAAGAAAGAACTTTATAATGCTATTATTGATGATTTGATTGAAAAACAAACGCAATATGCAAATACGTTTTTAGATTTGTCATGTGAGCCTAAATCGTTATCAAAGCAAGAGCAGGTTGATTTATTGTTTTTGATATTAGACAAATTTGTGGATTTTTTCTACTCAAATATTTCAAGTGATTTGATTCTACTTCTTTTAAAAGAACAACAAAATCCTGAATTTAACTTTAAATCACCGGCTTTTGAATATTTAAGAAGAGTTATTTCAGCTGTGTTTAATTTGGAAGAAAATTCTAAAGAAGTCGTTTATCAAACTTTATTTATTATTTCACAATTGAATTCTCCTAAGATTTTTCCAGCGTTTTCACTTCGCCTACTTGGCCAAGATACATTTAATCAAGAAGATATTAAAATCATAAGAGATAATATAAAGTTTTATATTAATTTAATTTTAAAGGAGAAGAAAATTGTTTAGAAAACTCCTCGTTACATTCGGAATTATATTATTGTTTTCAAATTGTACTTTTGCAATAGATAGAAATGAATTGAATCCTGAATTTTTCTCAAGGTTTAATGATGACTGTCTTTCGTATTACATAAACCAAGCAATTGAAAATAATCATTCTGCTAAACAAGCGACATATAAGGTTGAGCAATATAGACAACAAGTAAAATACGCTTTTAGTAGGGAATTGCCATCTTTTAGTGTAAGTGCAAACTATTTAGGTGTAAAAGTTCCACAGTTGGATAATTTTACTTTGAAGAAAAATGCTTTTATTCTACCTTTTATGGTTAATTATGAGGCTGATTTTCTATTAAAAAATCGTGATAAGACAAAAAGTCAAAAGAAAGTTTATGAAATAAGTAAACAAGAAGAAAAAACTGTATATTTGGCTCTATTGAGTGATGTTGCAACAGTTTATACTAATGTTTTAGAGTATGATGAACTTTTGAGACTTGCTCAAGAACAAGTTGAGATTTCTCAAAAAATCCTATTATCTGATAGTAAAAAATTTAATCGTGGAATTATAAATTTAACTCAATATAACAATTCTAAGAAAAATTTAGAAGTTGTAAAAACTAATTTTGAAAATTTGCAAAAACAACAAGAAGTTTTATTGATGCAATTAGCAGTTTTAACAGGTGTTTCTCCTGATAAAACTAAAAATTTAGCTCGTGGTAATATTGAAAAATTTAACTATTCAATGGATATTCCACAAGAAATTGAGTCTGATGTGATTTTTTCAAGACCTGATGTAATATCAGCAGAAATGCAACTTGAAAAAGCAAAAATTGATATTCGTGTAGCAAGAAAGGAGTTTTTACCAACATTTAATATTACTGGATTATGGTTATTTAATACTATTGCTCCAGGTACATTTTTTTCTTGGGAATCTTCTCTTGCGGCAATTTTAGCTGGTGCAAGTCAAGATATTTTTACAGGTGGAAGAAAACTTGCAAATTTAAGAATTCAGAAAGCTAAATATGAAGAACTTTTTGAAAATTATAAACAAACTGATTTGGAAGCTGTAAAAGAAGTTAATACAGCACTATGTTTTACTAAACATGATTCTGAAGTAGAAAAAAATTCTATTAAAAAATTAAATTATGAATGTCAAAATTTGCAATCTGCAAAAAGAAGATTGAAACAAGGTACAATTTCTCAATCTGAGTATTTGGTTGAACTTTCAAATGTTGTTAGTCTTCAATCAGAATATGTTAGTGCTAAAACTCAAAAATTGGTTAATTATTTTACGTTATATAAAGCCGTTGGAGGAAAACTATAATGAAAAAGAAAATTATTGCAGTATTTTTATTACTTTTAATAATTGGAACGAGTGTATTTTTCTTGACTCATAAAAAAGAAAATCTAAACGAGTTAACATTATTTGGAAATATTGAAATAAGACAAGTTGACTTGAGTTTTCAAGTCGGTGGACAAATTGCAAAGATGTTAAAAGAAGAAGGTGATAGTGTCAAAAAAGGCGAACTTGTTGCAATATTAGATAACAGAGATTATAAATCTAATTTAGAAAAAGCAGATGCTGATGTTTCAAAAACTTTAGCATTAAAAAATGATGCAGAAGATAAATTTTATAGAAATGCACCACTTGTTAGTGATGAAACTATTTCAAAACAGGATTATAAAACTCTTTTAAATACAAAGAATAAATCTGTTGCAGATTATAAAGGGGCTATTGCTCAGAAAAATTATGCAAAAAATCAATTAGATTATACAAAAATCTACGCACCAGATGATGGAATTGTGATGGTTAGGGTGCAAGAACCTGGAGCAACTGTAGGGAAAGGTCAAACAGTCTATACAATTTCAAAATCAAAACCGGTTTGGGTAAGAGCGTATGTTAATGAAACTGATTTAGGTAATATTAAATATGGAATGAGGGTAAAAGTTTTAACCGATTCCGTTAATCCTAAGACAGGTAAAAAACGAGAATATGTAGGTAGAATTGGTTATATATCTCCAGTTGCAGAATTCACTCCAAAAACTGTTCAATCAACAGATTTAAGAACAAGTTTGGTTTATAGAATAAGGGTTTATATTGATGATGTTGATGAATATTTAAGACAAGGTATGCCAACTACAATCAAGATTGATTTAACTTCTAGTGCTAAAGGTACAAAAAAGGTTCAATAGATGGATACCGTTAAAATTAAAAACTTAATAAAAACTTTTGACTCTACAACTGCGATTGATAATTTAACATTAACAATTGAAAAAGGTAAAATTACAGGTTTAATCGGTGCAGATGGCGCAGGGAAAACTACACTTATTCGTTTGATTATTGGTTTGTTAGTTCCTAATAGTGGTGAAATTAAAACCTTAGAGTTAAATCCATTTACGCAAAAACAAGAATTAACTTTAAAAATTGGTTATATGCCACAAAAATTCGGTTTATACGAAGATTTAACAGTACTTGAAAATTTGAAATTGTATGCAGATTTAAAAAATCAACCTTATGAATTTGAAAAACTATTAGAATTTACAAGTTTAACACCTTTTCAAGACCGTTTAGCAGGTGCGTTGTCAGGTGGTATGAAACAAAAATTAGGTTTGGCTTGTACTTTACTTGGAAATCCAGAATTCCTTATTCTTGATGAACCATCTGTTGGGGTTGATCCAATTTCACGAAAAGATTTGATGAAAATGGTTAGAAATATGATTAGTTCTGAAACAACTGTACTTTGGTCAACTGCATATCTCGATGAGGCACATAGTTTTGATACTGCTGTAGTTCTTGATAAGGGAAAAGTTATTTATAATGGAAAACCTCATGATTTAGCACAGACTCCTCAAAAGTTTGAAGAGAGAGTTATCGACCTTATGGGTGGGTATAAAAAAGAAAAATCAATGATTGCAGAAAATTATACTCCACTTGATGTCAAAATGGATTGTACTGTTGTTGCTGATAATTTGGAAAAACGCTATGGAAATTTTTATGCAGTAAAAAACAATTCTTTTTGTATTAAAAAGGGTGAAATATTTGGACTTTTAGGGCCAAATGGAGCTGGAAAATCAACTTCGTTTAAAATGATGTGTGGGCTTAGTAAACCAACAGGTGGAACTGCAAAAATAATGGGAATTGATATTCTAAAAAATCCAGAAAAAGCACGTTCTAATCTTGGTTATATGGCACAAAAATTTTCATTATATGGAAGTCTTACTGTAAGACAAAATTTAGAATTCTTTGCGGCTGCTTATGGGATAAAATTTTTAGAACGTAAAAAACGAGTTGAAGAAATAATTGATGTATTTAATTTTAAAGAGGTTGAAAACCAAAAATCTCAAGATTTGCCACTTGGGTTTAAACAACGACTTTCTATGGCTTGTGCATTAATTCATAATCCACCAATTTTGTTTTTAGACGAACCAACATCTGGAGTCGATGTTGTTACTCGTCGTGATTTTTGGAATCATATTACATCTCTTGCGAAAAAAGGTGTAACAATCTTGGTTACAACTCACTTTATGGATGAAGCTGAATATTGCGACAGAATCAGTCTTTTTTATAAAGGTGAAACTATTGCAGTTGGGACCCCTGATGAATTGAAACAAAAGGCTCAAGGGATTTTATCTTCTCGTAATAATAGAGAGTTACCGACAATGGAAGAAACATTTATTACGCTAATTAAGGAGTCTGAAAAATGAAGATTTTGTTTGCCTTAATTAAAAAAGAATTTTTACAGATTATTCGTGATCCATCGAGTATAATTATTGCATTTATTTTGCCGTTGATTTCAATTCTTATTTATATGTATGGAATAAATATGGATACATCAACTGTGACTATGGGTATAAAAAATGATGATGCAAACCCTGAAATCGCAACCTTAATCAAGTCTTTTGGACATAGCAAATATATCCATTCTGAAATGTTTGATAACGAAAATGATTTAGCCAATGCGATTATAAAATCAAAATTAAAAGGTGGAATTATTATTCCGAATGATTTTTCTACTAGACTTTCAAAAGGTGAAGATGCTGAAGTGTTAGTACTTACAGATGGAACAGAGGTAAATACTGCTAATTATGTTCAAAGTTATTCAATGTCAATTCTTAATCAATGGCTTGTTACAAGTCGTTTTGCCCCAAAAGTTAAAAGGCAAATAATTTCACCGGAATTAAGAGTTTGGTACAATCAGGACTTGAATAGTCATTATTTTATTCTTCCAGGTTCTATCGCAATAACAATGACACTTATTGGAATTTTATTAACAGCACTTGTTGTCGCAAGAGAATGGGAACGAGGAACAATGGAAGCAATTTTGAGTACTCGTGTAAGAAAAATTGACATTGTGCTAGGAAAATATATTCCTTACTTTATTTTAGGAATGGCATCATTAGCTTTCAATGTATTTTTATGTACTGCAGTTTTTCAGGTGCCGTTTAGAGGAAATTACTTTGTTTTGTTTGCCGTAAGTGGGTTGTTTTTGTTTACACTTTTAGGAATCGGACTTTTGATTTCTTCAAAATTAAAAAATCAGTTTTTAGCAAGTCAGGTTTCTTTGGGTATTGGATTTTTACCGGCGTTGCTTTTATCCGGCTTGATGTTTCCGATTAATTCAATGCCAAAATTTTTTCAATATTTGACTATGATTTTACCACCTAGATATTTTATCACTTTTATTGAAAGTGAATTTATGGCTGGTACTGTTTGGAAAGTTGTATTAATCAATTCAATATTTTTAATTTGTCTTGGGTTATTTTTATTTGTAATTGTATATAAAAATACTGATATGAGGTTAGAAAATTAGATGTTTGATAGTTTACGTAGAATTTTTGCACTTATAAAAAAAGAATTTATTACCATTTGGATGGATAAAAAAAGTCGTGGAATGATTATTGCATTACCACTTGTACAACTTTTTATATTTTCTAACGCTATCACAATGGAAGTCAAAAATATTGATGTGTCATTGATTGATAGAGATAATTCTGTTCAATCTCGAGAATTGATTTCAAGATTTGAAAATTCTCCAAGATTTAGAAAGTTTTATTATGCAAAAGATGAAAGTGAATTAAAATCACAAATTGATAATCAAGAAACTCAAATTGGAATTTATATAAATAATGATTTTTCTAATTCAATAAAGGCACAAAAGCCTGTTAATGTTTTAGTTATAGTTGATGGTCGTCAAACAAATTCTGCAACTATTGCGGGGAGTTATGCCTCACAAATTATAAATGGATATAATGAGGAAATTTCAAAAACTACAGGAGCAATGATTACTCCCGTTGTAAGAAATTGGTATAATCCGAATCTAGAATATCGTTGGTATATATTGACTGTTATTGTTGCGATGTTGGCACTTGTGATTACACTTCTGTTGACGGCTTTGTCTATTGCAAGAGAAAGAGAAATGGGAACTTTTGACCAACTTGTAGTTAGTCCATTATCATCATTTGAAATTTTGGCAGGAAAAACAATTCCACCACTTGTTATTGCAATGGGATTAACTTGTTTTATGGTGTTGATGGTTGTTTTGTTCTTTAAAATCAAATTTATGGGCTCTGTTCCAATATTTTTGTTTGCAGTTTTTGTATCGTTATTATCTATTGTTGGTGTAGGATTATTTATTTCATCAATATGTAAAACTCAACAACAAGCGATTTTAGGTGTAATTACATTCCAAATGCCTGCAATTCTTCTTTCAGGTTTTATATCACCAATTGAAGACATGCCTGTAGTGTTGCAGTATTTAACATATTTAAATCCTGTAAGATTTTTTATGTTACTTTCACGAAACATTTTCTTAAAAGGAATGGGCTTAACTGATGTTTTGATAAACTTGATTCCACTTATTTGTATTGCGATAATTACATTGTCATTAGCAAGTTGGACATTTAAAAGAAAATTAGATTAAATGTTTTCGTAAAAAGACTATTTTATTTTGTGGCATTTTATGTTCGATGAAAATCGTTATCAAATTCTGTATCAAATGCTTCTTCAAAAGATTTATATTGTTTTGTTTCTTCTGAATTAACAGGTTTATAAACAACTCCATTTTTGTTTGATCGAACGGAACCTTTTATTTGTTTATTTATATCGTAACCATATTGAATTTCTTGCTTTTCGCCATTTTTTATTATTGTTGTATCTTTAGGTCGCATATCAAGAGCAAAATTAGTTTCAATAAATTCACGGTTTCCTTTTTTGTTAATAACTGTCAATTGTTTGTTATATCCAATAGGAAATTTTCCAACTCTTGCTAATGTTTGAACTGAATGAATTTCTTTTACAGGTTTTGCTTTTTTATTAAAAATTATTGTATATGATGCATCTTTAAAAAATCCGGTATCACCAGTATATGTAACTTTTGTAAAACCTTTTTTTAAGGGTGTTACAGTTTTTTCTGTCAATTCTTCAACATTTGGGAGATTGCTTTTTAATTTTTCAGCAGTTTTATTTATACTGCTTTGCCTGAGACGAGAGGATAGTCGATTTATATGTCCACTCTTAATAAAATATGCCGCTGTTAATGCTGCACCTAATGCTCCTGATACAGGCATGATTTCAGAAACTTTTATATGATTTTGTATAGGGGTACTTTTTGCTTGTGAAATTGCAGAATGTTTCACATGCATTGCATGCGATGATGCAAAACTAACTGAGTTTATTCTCATATTAACACCTCACTAATAAGACCAAATAGTAGGTTTATTATAGCATATTTATTATGTTTGTACAAATTAGACACATGAACTGTTAAGAAGTATTAATTATGTATTTTTATTGTTCTATATATTTGATTTTTGTTGGTTTTTGTAATACATTTAGCATGTATAGATATACGAATAGCTACTAAAAAGGAGGAAGCTAATTTATGGAAACATATGGTATTGAAAAACATGGTATTATTGAACCGAAAGCAGTTTATCGTAACTTGACACCGGCTCAATTAACGGAAGCTGCATTACGTTTAGGCGAAGGTTCTTTAAGTAATACAGGTGCACTTGTAGTTACAACAGGAAAATATACAGGACGTTCTCCTAAGGATAAATTCATTGTTGATACTGATGGTGTACACAATGATATCGCTTGGGGTAAAGTAAACAGACCTATCAGCAGAGAAAAATTTAACTCAATTAAGGGTAAAATTGCTGCTTACTTACAAAACAGAGAAGTATTTATTTTTGATGGTTATGCAGGTGCTGATAAAACTTATACTCAAAAATTCAGAGTTATTAACGAATTAGCTAGTCAAAACTTATTCATTCACGAATTACTAATTCGTCCAACAGCTGAAGAATTAGCTAATTATGGTGAACCAGATTATACAATTCTTTGTGCTCCTGGTTTCAAATGTGATCCAGAAGTTGATGGCGTAAATTCAGAAGCTTGTATCGCTATTGACTATGAAGCTCATACAATTATTATTTGTGGTTCTAGATATTCTGGTGAAATCAAAAAATCAGTATTCGCTACAATGAACTACATTATGACTAAGAAAAATGTTCTTCCAATGCACTGTTCAGCTAATATGGACCCTGCAACTGGTGAAACAGCTGTATTCTTCGGTCTATCTGGTACTGGTAAAACTACTTTATCTGCAGACCCAGCTCGTAAGTTAATCGGTGATGACGAACACGGTTGGTCTCCAGATGGCGTATTCAACTTTGAAGGTGGTTGCTATGCTAAATGTATCCACTTATCTGCTGAAAATGAACCAGATATTTATAACGCAATTAAATTCGGTTCTTTAATCGAAAACGTTGTTATGGATCCTGAAACAAGAGAATTTGATTTTGAAGATGGTTCTTTAACTGAAAATACTCGTGTTGGTTATCCAATCAACTATATTAACAATGCTCAAATCCCTTCAATGGGTGGCATTCCAAAAGTTGTTGTATTCTTAACAGCTGATGCATTTGGTGTATTACCTCCAATCTCAAGACTTGATAAGAATGCTGCAATGTATCACTTCGTAACTGGCTTTACTTCAAAATTAGCTGGTACAGAAAGAGGTGTTACAGAGCCACAACCTACATTCTCAACATTATTTGGTGAACCATTCATGCCAATGGATGCATCAGTATATGCAAAAATGTTAGGTGATAAATTAGAAAAATATGGTACTAAGGTTTACTTAGTTAACACTGGTTGGGCTGGCGGAAGTGCAGCTTCAGGTGCTAAACGTATGAAATTGGCTTACACAAGAGCTATGGTTACAGCTGCTCTTAACGGCTCATTCGACAATGTTGAATTCAAACATCATGATGTATTCAACGTTGATTATCCTACATCTTGTCCAAACGTTCCAGATGAAAAATTGGATGCTAGAGGAATGTGGGAAGATAAAGCTGCTTATGATGAACAAGCTAACAAACTTGCTCAAATGTTTGCTGATAACTTCGCTGCTAAGTATCCAAATATGCCTGCAGAAATCGTTGAAGCAGGTCCTAAAGCTAAAGCATGTGTTGCTAAATAGTTTTAGTGATATAAGTAACGAAAAAGGTGTTTTGAATTTTCAAAACACCTTTTTTTATTGTTTAAATCTTATTATTTAATTAATAGTAGTTTTTATTTTAATAAATAAATGGAGAATTCTCTTTTGCAAAAGTTACATCAATTCCTAAAATCTCTTTAAACACTTCAAGAATAAGAATTTCACTTTCAAAATGACCTATATCAAAAACTATATTTGTTGAATCTAACGCTGTGTGGAATTTTAAATCTCCAGTTACAAAAGCATCAACGTCATAGTCTTCAATGAATTCACTACCTGAACCAGCACAAAAACCTATTGTTGATATATTTGTTTTATGTGCATTATTTACATATCTTAGATTTGGAGATATTTTTTGTAATTTTTCTTTTAAGTTATCAAGCGTTATTGGTTTTTCTAGGTTTACTAATCTTACAAAATCATCTTTATCTGATTTTATAGCATTGTAACCTAGCGTTTTAATAATTGTATCCGTTGTACCACCATTTGCTTTATCCATGTTTGTGTGTGCACAATACATATCTACGTCAGCATATTTTAGTGGTACACAAAATAATGGGTGATGTGAAATTATCATATCGCAATTTTGTTGTTTTGCTTGTTCATATATATCATCAGTAATTGTTAATGCTAACATAATCTTGTTTACATCTTTTTTTGTTGTACAAACAAGCCAACCTGAACAGTCCCATTTTTCTTGTGTATCAAGTGGTGCAAAATTTTCTATTTTTCTTGTTAAATCAAATTTATTCAAATATATACTCCAAGATATTTTTTGCAATATTTTGTTTTGTATCTTTTTCAAAATGTTTGATATTTAAATCTTTATCAAGGATATAAATTTCATTTTCATCAGAAGAAAATCCTATATCTTTTCTTGATATGTCATTAGCAACTAAATAATCGCAACCTTTGTTTTTGATTTTTATTTTTGCATTATCAATCAAGTTTTCACTTTCTGCACAAAAACCAACAATTTTTGCTGTTGTATTTTTATTCGAAATTTCTTTTAAAATATCTGGATTTTTAACCATTGTTAGTGTTATTTTATCTTCAGATGTTTTTTTCATCTTTTGTTCTGAATAATTTTCAAATTTATAATCAGCAACGGCGGCTGCCATTATTACGCAATCAGCATTTTGTAGTGAGTTATTAACTTCTTTATACATATCATCTGCTGATTCTACAAAAGTTGTTTTGTAAGGTTGTGTAGTTTTAAATGTTGAAATGAGTTCTACTTTTGCACCCATTGAGTGAGCAACATTTGCTAAAGCTAATCCCATTTTGCCTGATGAAAAATTAGAAATATATCTAACTGGATCAATTTTTTCTATTGTTCCACCGGCAGTTATTACGATTGTTTTATCTTTTAATAAATTTGATTTATTGAAATCATTAATTGTTTTTGTATAAATTTTATCTATACTACAAAGTCTGCCATTGCCATTTGTGCCACAAGCCAAATATCCAGATTCAGGTTCTAAAATATTAACCCCTAAATTTTTTAAATTTTGAATATTTTCTTGAATAATAGAATTGTTCCACATATTTGTATTCATTGCAGGTGCTATATAAATAGGTTTATTAAAAGCACAAGCGATAGAAGTTAAAAGATTATCACAAATACCATTTGCTATTTTAGATATTGTGTTTGCTGTTGCTGGTGCTATGACTAAAATATCACCTTCATCGCATAGTGAAATATGCTCAGGTTTGTATTCTTTCATATCAAAATTATCAGTATAAATCTCGTTGTTTGATAGTGTTGTAAGAGTTAATTCTGATACAAAATTCATTGCGTTTTGAGTAGTAATTACTTTAACATTAAACCCATTTTTTTTATACATTCTAATGAGTTCATATATTTTATAGGCGGCAATTCCACCTGTGATACCAATTAAAATTGTTTTATTTTGTGATAGTGTCATTTTCTTAGCCAATAATTTTTTCTATTTGTTTAACAGCATTTTCAACTGTATCATTAACTACAATGTAGTCAAATTGTTTTGAATTTTCTTTTTCGAAGTTTACAAATTCTAATCGTTTTTGTATCGCTTCTTCAGATTCAGTTTGTCTTCCTCTTAGTCTTGAAACAAGTTCTTCATAAGATGGTGGTGCAATAAAAATCAGAGTTGCTTCTGGCATTTTTTTCTTAATTTGTAATGCACCTTGAGTATCTATTTCTAATAAAACGTGATTTTTATTTAATGAATTTAATACAAATGATTTTTTTGTACCATAACAATTTCCAGAAAACTCTGCCCATTCTAAAAACTCGTTGTTTTCAACGGCTTTCATAAAATCATCTTTATTTGTATAAAAATAATTAATACCTTCTTTTTCATTAGGTCTAGGTTTTCTTGTCGTATATGAAATAGATAGCATAATATCAGAACGTTTAGAAAGTAGTGATTTTATTACAGTACCTTTTCCAACGCCTGATGAACCTGATATTACAAATAATTTTTTAGTTGAATCTTTCATTTATTGAATTTTACTGGAAAAAAAATACGAGTTCAAGTATCTTTTGTGTTATTATAAAAATATGAATAAGATTGAATTGTTGTTACCTGCAGGTAATAAGGAAAAATTAGAATATGCCATTAGATATGGTGCAGATGCAGTTTATTTAGGTGTTGTTGATTTTAGTTTGAGAGCAATGCGTAAGGGTGAATTGATTACTCTTGACAATTTGAAGGAGTCTATCGATTTAGCACATCAATTGGGTAAGAAAGCATATTTAACCCTAAATATTTTTGCATTTAACAAGGATATAAAATTATTAGAATCTTGTATGGATAAAATATCAGAATCAAATCCTGATGCTTTAATTATGAGTGATGTTGGTATAATGAGAACGGCAAGAAAATACATGCCAGATACTCCAATTCACGTTAGTACACAGACTAGTACTTTAAATTATGAGGCAGTTCGTTTTTGGCAAGATTATGGTGCAACTCGTGCTATTTTGGGACGTGAAGTTTCTATTAAAGATATGGCAGAAATGAAAGAATTAGTTCCTGATATGGAATTGGAAGTATTTGTACACGGTGCACAATGCGTATCATTCTCGGGCAGATGTTTGATTAGTGATTATATGACTAATGGAGAAAGAAAAGCGAATCAAGGTAATTGTTGTCAACCTTGCAGATGGAGTTATAAGTTAGTTGAAGAAACTCGTCCTGGACAATATTACGAAATCGAACAAAATGATAGAGGTACTCATATTATGAGCACTAAGGATTTGTGCTTAGTAAATCATTTGTCAAAATTGATAGATGCTGGTGTTGATTCTCTAAAAGTTGAGGGACGTACAAAGAGTTTATATTATGTTTCTGCTGTTGCAAAAACATACAGGGAAGCAATTGATGCTGTTTACAAAGATAAAAATGCTGATATGACACCATATTTTAATGAATTGTTAAAAGTTGGTAATAGAGGTTATACAACAGGTTTTTATTTGGGTGATGGTGAATATCCTAATGATGGATATAGTTATGATATTTCCAAAGGTTTGGCTGGGGCTGATTTTTTGTGTGAAATATTAGATAAGAAAGATGATTATTATAAAATTAAAACTAAAAATAAATTTTATATAAATAATGATATTGAAATTATTTCACCAAGTGAAAAATTTATCACTCAAGCAATTGAAATTAAAGATGAAAAGGGTGAAGAGAAAGAATTCGCAAACACAAATGATGATTTGTGGGTGAAATTTAATAAACCTATTAATGAATATAAATATGCTATTGCAAGAACAGTAGGTATAAAAAACAATGAGAATTAAACCTGATTATAATTTGAAAAGTATTTATGATATTGATTTATCTGAATTAAAGTCAAAAGGTATAAAAATTATAATGTTTGATTTGGATAGTACTTTAATGATTTCAAAATCAGGTATGTATTTGGAAGAGACAAAACAATGGCTATCTGAAGTACAAAAAGATTTTGAAGTTGTTGTTATTTCAAATAATAATAGTGTTGAGTATTTGGATAAAGTGAGAGCAATTTCAGAATTTGATGTTGTCGGTTCAGCAGCAAAACCTGATATAACTGTTATGAAAAAATATCTTGATGACAAAGGAGTTATGCCATCTGAGGCTGTAATGGTCGGAGATAGACCATTAACTGATATTTTAGGTGGTGTTAGATTGGGTTGCACAACTATATTGGTTGATTCAATAAATGCTGATAATGAAAATAAGCCAACAAGATTTGTACGTTGGTTAGAACGTTGTACTATTAAGCATTAAATCATAAGCTATCTTTTGAAAAATTTAAGCTGTCATCTAGATTATTCATTTTAGGTGTTTTTAGATTTTTTGTTTCAAAATTGAAATGAATATCTGTTGGTACATCTGTTATATAGTCTGTTAAATATAAATCACCATTAGCATCAATTATTCTAAATAGTTCGTTTGCTGTCTTTTTATCTTTTGGATTTTTTCTTAATTTTTCAAAAGTTTTATCATGTAAAGAATCTTCTTCTACTTTAATAGAATGTTTTTTTGCAAAATCTAAAAATCTACCAGAAGGTAAAATTGAAGTATCAACTCTTCCAAATAATTGTTGTTGTAGTCCATCTATTGCTTTCGTATAGTATTGACGTACCTCTGGATTATCTTTAAGAGAAGGATTATTTGTGAATCTTTCATTATATTTATCAATGGTTTTGTTATATATTTTAGTTCTAACTCTATTTAAATCTTCGGTTTTAAAACCATCGGCATTTTTTGTAGTATCAGGTAACGCTCTTGATATAATACCAAAATAAGGTTTATCTAATACAGAAGTAAATGTTGTTAAAACATTTGCCATTCTTTCTGCATAAATATCTTCAATTCTGTCGGCTGCTTCTTCTTTCCCTTGCTTTCTTAATTCTGCTGCTTTAACACTCCAAGGGTTGAAAGCATTTATAGAAATATTAAATTGTTCTAATTCGCTATTATGTTCTGAATTACCAAAATATGCGGCAATATTTTCGGCCCTATCTTGTGCTTTTTTATCTTTTGGATTCCAACCGGCAGTATCAAAAAATCCTTTTTGACCGGTGCTATTTATTAACATTCGATTTAACGTATTAAAGGTGTGTTCATTTCCGTTTTTATCTGTTAAATATACATTGATACAATCAGAATCATGGAATAATGAAGATGCCTTATATATATCTTCTCCTCTAGGATTTCCTTTTTTGCTAGAATTTATTTTAATGTTTCCTAGACGTTTTTTTAATTCAGTAATACCATCCGTTAAATTTTTAAAGTCTTCAAATGTCATACGGTTTGTTAAACCTTCAGTTTTTTCAAACTTTTTATTAGGTCTTGCATCAGCATAGCAGTGTAAACAAGCGTTATCGCAACTACGTAATGTTGCAACTGTATGAATTGAGTCGATTGAAAAAGCAATTTCTTTCATTGACATGCCAGAAAATACAGGTATGCCATATTGTAAACCTTCTAGTTTTTTAAGGTTTAAATTTTGTAGAGATTTTTCTTTAGGCATCAAAAAATTAGGCATTTTAGAAACTAAATTCGCATATTTTTGTGCTTTTTTATAATCTTTTTCAGTAACTAATTTTTGTGAAAATTCAATTGCATCATTTGCAAGTGGTTTTAATTGTTTTAGAGATGTAAAATTTGTTGCATTATTTTTGAATAATGTTTGTTTAATATTATTTGGATTAATATTGTAGTTTGGGGTAATAGTATTCATACTATTACTAATGTACGTGAAATTTTTTTTTTGCTATTTAGTTCAAAAATTATTTGTGTTTTTGTAATAATTCTTAATTTAAAATATAGAGTTTATAGTATTTGATGTTGAATAAATTTGTTAGTGTTATAATGGTATAAAAGTTTAGATTGTGGGGTATAGATATGGCTCATATCGTAATTGATGAAAATAGATGTAAATCGTGTTTTTTGTGTGTATCAACTTGCCCAAAAGGATTGATTAAAAAGAGTCATAAAGTTAGTAAATTGGGTGATAATTTGGTTGAGTTTGTTGATGAAAACAATGAATGCGTTGGTTGTGCAATGTGTGCAAAACGTTGTCCAGATATGGCAATAGTTGAGGTTCATAAATAATGAAAAATGAAGAAAAAAGATTAATTAAAGGTAATTTTGCAATAGCACAAGCGGCTGTTAATGCTGGTTGTGAGTGTTATTTTGGTTATCCTATTACACCTCAGACAGAAATTGGTGAATATTTAAGCCAAAAGATGTATGAATTAAACAGAGGTTATGTTTGTGCAGAGAGTGAATTGGCTGCTATCAATATGGTAATTGGTGCGACTTCAACTGGTGCAAAAGCAATGACTTCATCATCTTCTTGTGCAGTATCTTTGATGCAAGAAGGTTTATCTTATGCTTGTTCTGATGAATTACCAGTTGTTTTAGTAAATGTTATGAGAGCAGGTCCTGGTTTAGGTTATATTTATCCTGCACAAGGTGATTATTATCAAGCAGTTTATGGTGGTGGTAATGGTGATTATAAACTTACTGTATTAGCACCATCAACTGTTCAAGAGTGTATTGATTTGACTTATAAAGCATTTTATTTAGCACAAAAATATCGTAACCCTACTATGATATTGGCTGATGGCTTGCTTGGGCAAATGATGGAACCTGCTGTATTTGGCAAATACCCATATCCAGAAATAGATAATTCAAGTTGGGCATTGACTGGTGCAAAAGGTCGTTCAGGCAGAAAGATTTGTTCTGTTGCTCCAAGTGAAGAAAATCAAATTAAGCATATTGAACATTTATTCGAAAAATATGCATTGATTGAAAAAGAAGAAACAATGTGGGATGAATTTGAAACTGAAGATGCAGATATTATTTTGGTTTCATTTGGTAGTATCGCAAGAAATATAAAAGCTGCTATGCGTGTATTAAGAGAAGAAGGTATGAAGGTTGGTGTACTTAGACCAATTACACTTTCTCCATTCCCAAACAAGAGACTTAGCGAATTGGCTGATAAATGCAAAAAATTCGTTGTTGTTGAAATGAATATGGGACAAATGGTTAATGACGTTAAGTTAGCAATAAATGGTAAGGCTTCTGTAGATTTAATTAACAGACCTGTTGGTCAATGGTTAAGCGTTGAAGAAATTACAGAAGGTGTGAAAGAAAAAGTATTGGAGAAATCTCATGCAGGTATTTAAGATTCCTGAATCAATAAAAAAAGGTTCAAAGTTTACATTTTGTCCAGGTTGTGATCATGGTATTGCAATGCGTTTAGTGGCAGAATTAATTGATGAATTAGAGTTAAAAGAAAAAACTATCTGTGCTACATCAATCGGTTGTTCAGTATTTTTATATGACTTTATTGATATTGATTGTATAGAAGCACCACACGGTAGAGCAATGGCAGAGGCAACCGGTGTAAAACGTGTTCGTCCTGACAAGTTTGTATTTACTTATCAAGGTGATGGTGATTTCGCATCAATTGGTTTTGCAGAATCAACTCATGCTGCATTGAGAGGTGAAAATTTAAGTGGTATTTGTATTAATAATACAACTTATGGTATGACTGGTGGTCAATTAGGGCCAACTACTATTATGGGACAAAAAACTACAACATCTCCAATGGGTAGATTTAAAGATACTTATGGTTATCCAATCAAGATTGCTGAACATATTGCTTTATGTGAAGGTACAGCATTTAGTGCAAGAGTTGCATTGGATACTATTAGTCATATCAATCAAGCAAAACAAGCGTTGAAAAAAGCGTTCCAAGTACAATTAGATGGGTTGGGCTATGGTTTTGTTGAAATTCTTTCAACTTGTCCTACAAATTGGAAAATGACTCCAGAACAAGCACATGAAAGGGTTAGAGAAGAACTAATTCCGGTATTCCCATTGGGCGTATTTAAAGACGTTACAGCTGATAAAAAATAAATTTCAAAATAAAGAGGTAATATTGTGGAAAGAAATTATATAATTGCAGGTTTTGGTGGACAAGGTGTTTTATTTGCTGGTAAAGTGCTAGCGAATGCATTTATGCTTTGTGGCAAAAATGTTACTTGGTATCCTTGTTATGGTGCTGAAATGAGAGGTGGAACTGTTAATTGTGAAATAGTTGTATCTGATGAAGAAGTTAGTTCTGTTCATAAGCAAGATGTTGATTGTGTAATCGCACTTAATCAGCTTTCATTTGATAGATTTATTTCAAAGATTAAACCTCAAGGTAGATTGGTATCAAATTCATCATTGGTGGAAGAAGAACGTCCTCGTAAAGATATTGAATATGTTTTTGCTCCAATGACTGACAAAGCCATTGATATGGGTAATCACAAATTAGCAAATATGGTTTCTTTGGGTGTTCTTTCTAACATTGAACCAATTTTGACTAAAGAAATTTTAGAAAAAGCCGTTGATATAGTTTTACCAGAGGAAAGAAAAAAATTAGCAAAATCTAATATTGAAGCGATTATGGCAGGGAAAAAAGAAAATCTTGTTTCTTGTTAATCGTTTTAAAATAATAATTTGATAAAAAGATACAGTTAATTCTGTATCTTTTTTTGTTATGTGTTGCGAAAAATGATTTTCGGTAATAAAATCATGTATATTATTTGATTTCAACTAAAAGGCTGATGTTTGTTATTAATAAAAACGTTATTCTTTATTTGAGGTAGATTTAGTGAAGAAACAAGAAATTATTAAAAAAATAGAAGAAACAGAAGAACAAATTAAAAAATTTAAGTTAAGAATGAAATCTTCTGACTTATGTAGAGATTTATATGACAATGCAGTCTTACAAAAAGCAATTCTAAAAAAAGAATTGGAAGAATGCGATAAAAATGTTTTGTAGAAGGTATAAAAAAACTTTTACCTAAGAAAAAAACATTAATTTGTGATTATTTTAAATCTTAAAAGCATTTAATTTGTAAATAAATCTGACTATCATGTTAAGAATAGTAATAATCTCTTTTCAATATCTTTAGTTTTTGGTATTATATCATTGATTGAGGAGTTTATGAGAGAGAGAATTTTATTATTTTCAATACTTTTAGCTTTGTTGGCGTTTTTATACGTCTTTCAAAATTATGTAAACACAATATTTGGATTGATTATCTTATTGTGTTTTATGACTTTGTATGGTGTTTATACATCATTGGCTTTGACACATAAAAAACGTAAGTTAAAGAAACAGCCAATTGTTATAAATGAAAATTACAAACCTTTTGTATCAATAATGATTCCTGCTCATAATGAAGAATCTGTTATTGCTCATACCGTTGAAAATATCAGAAATTTAACTTATAAAAATTTTGAAATTATTTTAATAGATGATAGAAGTGATGATAATACGTTAGATGTTATAAAATCACTTGCTGATAAATTTGATAATGTGAAATATTTATCACGTGCAAAGGATGCGTTTCCTGGAAAATCTGCTGTTTTGAATGATGCATTAGTTATGGCAAAAGGTGAGGCAATTCTTGTGTTTGATGCTGATGCAACTGTTGAACCAAATTTTCTTTCAAAATTGATTCCGAATTTAGAACCAGAAGATGTTGGTGCAGTCCAAGCGAGAAAGGTTATTAGAAATTCTGACACAAATATTTTGACTAAATGTCAAAATAATGAATATACTTTAGATACTTATTTGCAAGTTGGTAGAGATGCTATTAAAGGTGCCGTTGAACTTCGTGGAAACGGTGAGTTGATTAAGAGAAAAGCATTAGAAGATATTGGTGGTTGGAATAATTATACAATTACTGATGATTTGGATATGTCAACAAGACTTCATATAAAAGGTTGGGACGTTCGTTATTGTCTTGATGCGAAGGTATATGAAGAAGGTGTACGTTATATAATACCATTGTTTAGACAAAGAAGAAGATGGTTAGAGGGAACAATCAGAAGATATTTAGAATATTTCTTCCAAGCAATTTCTTCTAAGAAAATGTCTTTAAAAGCAAAACTAGATATGGTTGTTTATATTACTCAATTTATAATGCCACTTTGGTTCTTATTTGAGATTATTATTAGAAGTTTCAAAATGCTTACTCATAGAGTTGCTATTCAGAATGAAATTATGTCTTCTGCGATTATTTCTTTTGCAGTAGCATTTGGTTTCTTCTTTGCAATAAGATATAGTTTAAGACGTTATGACTATATGAAACGTTGGGAAGCATTTGTTCAAGCAAGTTATACGGCTTGTTATATGTTAATTATTTGGTTCCCTATGGTATTATTTATTTGTGGTAAAATATTATTCTGTAAGAAGGATATGAAGTGGGGGAAAACAACTCACGGTTTAATTGTTGAGGAAGAACAAAATATAGAAAATTCACAAGAAAAAGATTTACATGAGGTTTAGAAATGTTAATAGAAGAAATTAAAAATACAATAAGACAAGTACCTGATTTTCCAAAGAAAGGTATTCAATTTTTAGATATTACTACTGGTGTAAAAAATCCAAAAGCTTTTAAAGCGATGATTGATTTCTTATACGAAGAGTTTAAGGACAAAAAAGTTGATTATGTTGCAGGTATTGAATCTCGTGGTTTTATATTTGGTGCTCCATTAGCAGATAGATTGGGTGCTGGTTTTGTTATGATTAGAAAACCAAACAAATTGCCTGCTGATACTATTAGTGAATCTTATGATTTAGAGTACGGTAAAGACACTATTCAAATGCATGCTGATGCAATTGAAAAAGGTGCTAATGTTGTTGTAATAGATGATTTACTTGCTACTGGTGGTACAGCATGTGCTGCTTGTCGTTTGATTAAAAAAGCAGGTGGTAATGTAGTTGCAGCATCATTTATTATTGAATTGACACCATTAAAAGGTGCTGAAAAAATTAAAAATGATTCAGGCGTAGATGTTGTTTCAATGTTAAAATATGACATTGGCTAATTTAAGCAACTTTATTTTGATTGTTAAAATCTCTAACACCTAAAACCCAGTTATCAGTTTGTTGCATATTTTTTTCTGCAATATCTGTTGGGATACCAGCATGGTGAATTTTTGGAATTATATATGATGCTGGATATTCAATAGGATTTGGATCATCATCATCTGTATCATTACAGATAAATGATAATTCACCATTGTTATCAGTTTTGGCACCAATGATAGTTATTTCGTGTCCACCTTTGATATAGTTGTTTTCATCAGTCATAGTGTATCCGATAATAATATTATGACCACTGTTTAGAGTTTCTAATAATTGTTCTTTTACAGAGTTATAATCAGTTTCGTAGCCAACAATTTTTTGGTTTTCATCAACTTTTTGATAAGTTACAGATGTTATGTTTTTATCTTCAACAACCGATTCTAAGAATGTTTTTTCAAAATCAATCAAACCTCTATCTTCGTTAGAGAATTTTCCACCTCTTTTATCATTAAGTGTATTGTATGATTGTTGAGAACCAATATTCATAAATGTTGATTGCATCAATACATCAATTGGTGAACGTTCAAGTTCATCTTGATGTGTTTCTTGTATTTGTTCTCTAATAATAGCATTTTTATCTGGTGCTAATGTAACTTTTGCTGTTTTGAAATCTTTTGCATTATAAGGAATTTCAAAAGCGTTAAGTAACCAAATAGCATCAAGAGTCTTGTCAGAAAGACTATCTAATTGTATTTCTTTGTTTACAGCCATCTTAGGAGATGTTAAACCTTCTGCAAATCTAGTGAATTCGGCAGGCTTTTTAGATGCTAAATTGAATTCTTCACTTGCAGCAACACAACAACCTGAGAATAGGTCTGTAATATCGTAGTCTGCAACTTTTCTATCTATAAGATTTTTAGAATTGTTTGTTAGATTATCAATGACTTCTGCTTTTTTCTCTTGTGGAATATCTCCGAATCTTTGAGTAATTGAATAAGGATTGCTAATAGCATTTAAAGTATGTTTTAGCAAAATATCAGCATTCATTCCAGTTGCTCTTGGAGTTGTTGCCATTTTGTATAAATTATCAAGAGCAGTAGATTTGTCATTAGAGTCATTGTTTAATAAAATACCATTTTTTAAAATAGCATTTAATTGTTTACGACCTTCTTTATCTAGTTTTTTTGTTAAGAAATTGTATTCTTGCTTCTCTTCTTTAGTAGATAAAGATGTTCTGAAATTTATACTTGGCTGAGCAGTTCCTTTGAAAC
This sequence comes from Cyanobacteriota bacterium, assembly GCA_050873965.1. Classification (GTDB taxonomy): domain Bacteria; phylum Cyanobacteriota; class Vampirovibrionia; order Gastranaerophilales; family Gastranaerophilaceae; genus UBA2883. The sequence continues at coordinate 22,764 of JBNMJS010000001.1, forward strand.
TTGGAACACTTGCATATTGTGTATTACAAACAGTATTATTTGTAGCAACTGGTTTGTTGTTTTTTGCAGGTGCTACATTATAATTAGGTATAATATTGTTAGAATACACACTTAACATACTTTTATAAAAACTTATAACTTCAAAAAATTGCCATTTTATAGTATATTTATTAACAAAGGTTAAGATGAAATTTAAGAATTTAACAAAAAAACAAATAATAATATCAATTGACAGATTAACTCGTTTTAAACCTACTGAAGAAAAATATTTAAGAGTTTTTACTGATATTATTTTATCTAATTTAATAGAACCAAAAATAAAAAAAATAGATATTGAAAAGATGGATTACAAGAAAATTAAAGATATAGCAGTCCAAATTTTTAATGCTTCTTTTGGTACTGTGAATAAGGATTTATCTATAAATCATAAGTTGAAAGATTATGAAAATTCAACATTTGAAAATGATGAAAATGTTCAAAAACTTTTAGATAATGAACTAGACTATAATTCAGCATTAGCATTGGTTGATGATGATTGTGATGTTTTAAATTTAAAGTGGTTAAATTCTTTAAAATGTGATAATGATATGGATATAATTAGAGAACAGAAAAATTTGTTGTATCCAATCAAGACAGTAGTTATAGCAGAAGGTATTACAGAAGAAATTTTATTACCAAAATTTGCAGATTTTTGTGGATATGATTTTAACAAATATGGAATAAAAGTTATTGCAGCAGGTGGTAAAAATCAGGTTGTGAAATTGTATTACAAATTATCAAAGGAACTAAAATTACCGATTTTTGTTTTGTTAGATAAAGATGCACAAACGAATGAAGAATCTATAAATACAAGGTTGCGTGAAATAGATGAAGTTTATTTGTTGGATAGTGGCGAGTTCGAAGATTTATTGCCAAAATCATTGATAGTGAAAACAGTTAATAATGAATTCAAAAACTTTCTTTCTATAAATGAGAATTATTTAACAACTGATATGTCTATGGTTAAGACTTTGGAAGAGTTATTTAAGGATAAATGTTTGCATGAATTTAAAAAAGCTGAATTTGCTGCACGTGTAAAACAACAAATATCATCAGATAAAGATATATCTGATGAGGTTCGAAAAATTATTAATGAAATTAAAAAATTAAGTTATGCCGTTATTTAAAAGTTCCAAATGATCTTTCAAATTCTTCATCTTGCCATTGATCCATTTGGTCAGCAAAATCACCATCAAATTCATAAGCTAGTTCATCTTTTGTAATGTTGTTAGCACTCATTGTGTCTTTTCGACTTAAATCTCTTAAATGAGATTCAGACGCCCCATTTCCACCCGAACGAATCCTACTAAGTGAATCACTTGTATTCGCAAAAATGTTATGTGCATCTTTATTTATGCCGGATATCATTTTTAGCTCCTCAATCTAATCGGAAATCTTACATTACATCTTATATACATGAAGTATTTTTGTTTTTTCTAATTTCAATTTAATAAAAATTTTTACAAAATTTAATATTAAAGCAATTTATAAAAAGTATATACGTTTTATATAATATAGGAGTATTATGACAATTTTTGATTCACCAATTGATTATAATGTAAAAACTGGCAAAACGGCAAATGTTTCTTTTCGTCGTAATTATCAGTGTCAACCTGATTGTTGTCGTGTTGATACTGCTATTTTACAATTAAGGAATAAGTCACATATTAAAACAGAATTTATTCCTATTGGAAGAATTAAGGATATTCCTGATTCTGTAAAGTATAGTGTAACAAATAACATAAGTAGTTTTTATTTTAAACATATTTCAAAACAGTATCAGTCAGTACAAAATAAGGGCATAAGTTATAAAGGTGCTAGAAAAACGGATATTTGTTTAGCAAAATATTCAAAAGCTGTTGCAAATGAAATTGATACTGTAGGTGCTTGTTATACAGGTGTTAAATATGCTCTTTGGTCATCTGGTGTTATAAATGATTATGGAGATATGCCAAAAGGTACAGCATCTGATTCGTTAAAATATTTTGAAAAAAATAAAGATAAATTTGAAGAAGTGAAAGTTGAACGTCAAAATTTAACAAAATTACCAGCAGGTATGATAATAGTTTATTCAAAATCTGGTGAAGATGGTCATATTGCAATTACTAATGGTAAAGGACAAGAAATGAGAGATTGTACTGATAATATGAAATGGCTTGAAAAACAAGGAAAAGGTGCTTCTTATAAGGTATTTAAATTAACAGATAATTGGACATATAACGAACAGACTAAAAAATTAGAATATAACAAATAATTATTTGTTGTATGTAAATTTTTTTTTACAAAACGGCAACAAAATCTTTTTTGATACGTTAAAGCAAACATCATATGTGTAAAAAGGTATTTTATGAACGTATCAACTATAAATTTTGGAGCTTCTAAAAAGGTTACTATATCAAATAATAATTCTCAAACTGTTGAAATTCCACCTAAAAATCAACTGTTTGAAAAAAATGGTAAAAAGGTACCAGCAAATATTGGGCCAGTAGGTGGTTCTGCTTTTGCAGCATTATTTACAAGTGCATTAGTTGCACCAACTGTTGTAGGGGTTTTTGACAATCGTGATCAAATAAATATTACAAAGGCAAAACAAGAAACATTACAATCTGTTATTAAAAACACAGATTATAAGCATATGACAAAACATTATGCAGAACATTTAAAACAAAGTCGTCAATGTGAAATGGATGGTTATGAAGAATTGCTTAAACGCTACAAAAAAGATTTAAAAACTGGCAAACGTGATATAGCAATTATTTCTGCTGTAGGTTTGTTAGCATCTGCAGGTATTGTTGCATTGAGAAATGCTAATTTAAATAAAAAAAGAGCAAAATTAGCAGCTGAACCAGAACAAGGTTAGAATAAATAATTAATATTTTTTTCGTTCACTTTTTTATTTTGAGATATACTTATAAGTATGGAAAAGATTGAGAACGTTAAAGAACATTCTAGTATATTAAAAGCAGCATGGTTAATTGCTTTAGTTACTATTTTAAGTAAAATTGTAGGCTTTTTAAGAGATGTTATTACTGCAAAATATTATGGTACAACTTGGCAATCAGATGCTTATTTTTATGCGTATCAAATACCATCATTTGCAATTATCCTTTTAGGTGGGGTTGGTGGTCCTTTGCATAGTGCTACTGTTGCAGTTTTTTCGAAATTAATTCCAGATTTGAATGAAAAGCCATCAGAATTTGTAAATAAATTATATAATACATTTTTGATAGCGAGTGTTTTATTTTTTACATTGTTGGGTATATTATTTTTTGTTTTTGCTCCACAAGTTATGGAGATAATTATAAATAATGGTACTCCTGCAATGATTGCACTTGCAGCGAAACATTTGCAAATTATGACACCTGTATTTATTGTTGGTGGAATTGTTGGTATTTATTATGGTTTATTGATTACATATAAAAAGTTTATGTTACCAAATTTTTCACCTATTGTGATGAGTATTGTGATTATACTTGCTGTTTGTGGGTTTGGCTTGATAAAAGAAGATAAAAATTGTATGGTATTGGCTTGGGCGACTACTATTGGTGCTATTTGTCAATTCTTATTACAATTCCCTCAAATTAAAAAAATCGGTTTTAGATTTAAACCTAATTTTTGTTTCTTTAATAATCCAGAATTAAAAACTTTGATAGAGTTAGTTTTTCCTGCCATTTTAAGTTCAACAATTGGACAGTTACACATATATATTGATATGTTCTTTACATCATCTTTAAAATGTGGAGCTTGGACATCATTAGGATATGCAAACAGAGTATTTCAATTCCCTGTAGGGATTTTGGTTACTGCGTTTTTAGTGCCATTATTCCCATTGTTTACTAGATTAGTTGCTCAAAAGGATGATGATGGAATACGTTCGTATTTCAATAAAGGTGTGGGTTTGTTATTTTATGTTGCAATCCCGATAATTATTGGAATTATGACAGTTGGTATGGATTGCGTAAGGTTAGTTTTTGAACGTGGTGAATTTAATTATAATAGTTCTGTAATGGTATTTGAAGCGTTGTTATATTTATCATTCTCAATACTTCCTTATGTATTTAGAGATTCTATTACTCGTGTATATTATGCATTTGATGATGCTCGAACTCCATTTATGGTTGCAGCTTCTTCAATTGTTTTAAAGGTTGTATTTAACTATATCTTCATAACATTAATGGGTATGCAAATTGGTGGTATTACATTATCAACTTCACTTGTAACTCTTTATAATGCTGTTGGTTTGGGTATTTTAATGAGTAAAAAAATCAAATTGGATTATAAAGATTTGTTTGTTAATTTAACTAAAATGATTTCTATTGGTGCAATAGCATTAGTGTTTAGCTTTGCATCTGCTCATGTTGTTGATATTTTATTAGGTGGAAAAATTAATCTTCAAATATTTGAAATAATCAAAATTTGTGTTGTTTCTATAATTTTATCAATATCTTATGTATGTATGAGTTTGATTTTTAAAATTGGATATGTTGATGAAGTTAAAGAACGTATTTTGAGCAAAATTAAAAAATAATTTACAAATCTTGTAATACTTGTTATTGTTGATTTATAAAGTGATTATATTTAACATTTGATAATAAAATAAAAATTTTGCTTGCAAAAAAATAAAAAAAGAGTATTATAGTTTCATTGAGAGAAATAAAATTTTTACCAACGTATATTCGCAATATTAATTTTTATTAAATAAATTGTATAAAATACATTTATTCTGCTTGACTATTAGGTTTGAAGTTGTACGATATTGTAACATGCCAAAGTATGGGCTATTGTCATGCTTTGACGGGAAAATGTAGAGCCAGAGGCTGGCATTGACAGCGAAACAGTCTATATTAACCAATTTTAAGTACGTACATCATAGAATAGACGAGGTAAATTAATGTCGACAACAAAATATGCAAAAAGAGTGACTCCTATGGGTATTCCTAGTACTCGTTTGGATTACTTACCTGACTTAATTGATATTCAAAAGAAATCTTTTGAATGGTTCCTAAAAGAAGGTTTAAAAGAAGAGTTATTGGCTTTCAGCCCTGTTAAAGATTATACAGGACGTTTAGAGCTACACTTCCTACCAAATTATACTTTCGACAACGCAAAGTACACTATTGAGGAAGCAAGAATTCACGATGCTACTTATGCTAAGCAGTTACGTGTAATGGTTCGTTTAGTTAACCGTGATAGTGGTGAAATTAAAGAACAAGAAGTTTATATTGGTGATATTCCTACAATGACAGACAAAGGTACTTTCATTGTGAACGGTGCTGAACGTGTTATCGTTTCTCAAATCGTTCGTTCTCCAGGTGTTTACTTCAAGAGAGACACATCACCAACTGGTAAACGTTTATACAATGCAACTATGATTCCTAACAGAGGTGCATGGTTGAAAATTGAAACAGATGCTAACGATTTAGTTTATATGAAGATAGATAAGAACAGAAAAATCTTAGCTACAACTGTTTTAAAAGCAATGGGTATCACAGTTACAGAAATGGAATCTTTATTTACTCACTTCGATTTCTTGAAGAAAACATTGGATAAAGATACAACTGAAACTACAGATGATGCTTTAATTGAATTATACAAAAAATTAAGACCTGGTGATCCTGCATCACCTCAAGGTGGACGTCAAATCTTAGAATCACGTTTCTTTGATGATAAGAAATATGATATCGGTAGAGTTGGTCGTTATAAATTAAACAAAAAATTAAACTTGAACATTCCTAAGAATGTTAGAACATTGACAAGAGAAGATATTATCGCTTCTATTGAGTACTTAATCAACTTAACTTATGATGAAGGTACTTTGGATGATATCGACCACTTAGGAAATAGAAGAATTCGTTCAGTTGGTGAATTGTTACAAAACCAATTCAGAGTTGGTCTTTCAAGAATCGAAAGAATCGTTAAAGAAAGAATGACTTTACAAGATTCTGAAACATTAACACCATTGAACTTACTTAATACAAAACCATTGGTTGCTGCATTAAGAGAATTCTTCGGTTCTTCTCAATTGTCACAGTTCATGGACCAAACAAACCCATTGGCTGAAATTACTCACAAAAGACGTATCTCAGCTCTTGGACCTGGTGGTTTACAACGTGAAAGAGCTGGTTTCGCAGTTCGTGATATTCACCCTTCACACTATGGTCGTATCTGTCCAGTAGAAACACCAGAAGGACCTAACGCAGGTTTGATTGGTTCATTAGCTACTCACGCAAGAGTTAATGAATATGGATTTATTGAATCTCCATTCTTTGTAGTTAAAGATGGTAAGGTTACAGATGACGTTGTTTATATGACAGCCGATGAAGATGAAAATTTCCGTTGTGCTCCTGCAGACGTTGAGTTAAATCCAGATAATTCTTTCAAAGATAAAATGGTTCCAGCACGTTACCGTTCAGAATTCATTATGACTGAGTCATCAAAAGTTGACTATGTTGGTGTGTGTCCTATTCAGATTATCTCTGTTGCGACATCAGTTATTCCATTCATAGAACACGATGATGCGAACCGTGCATTGATGGGTTCAAACATGCAACGTCAAGCCGTTCCATTATTGATTACAGAACGTCCAGTTGTTGGTACTGGTCTTGAAGCTAGAGCAGCAAAAGACTCAGGTATGGTAGTTTGTTCAACTGTTGATGGTACTGTTGAAAGAGTTGTTGGTGAAGAAATCGTTATTAGAGATAACCAAGGTAAGGCTCATTTATATACTCTAATGAAATATGTTCGTTCTAACCAAGATACTTGTATTAACCAAAGACCTATCGTTAATGAAGGTGATAAAGTTCAAGTTGGTGATGTAATTGCCGATGGTGCTTCTACAAGTTGCGGTGAACTTTCATTAGGTAAAAATATTTTAGTAGCATATATGCCTTGGGAAGGATATAACTTCGAGGATGCTATCTTGTTATCAGAAAGATGTGTACATGATGATATCTTTACTTCATTACACATTGAAAAATTAGAAATTGATGCAAGACAAACTAAGATTGGTCCTGAAGAAATTACTCGTGAAATTCCTAACGTATCAGAAGATTCTCTTCGTCACTTAGATGAAAGAGGTATCGTACGTATCGGTGCTAGAGTATATGCTGATGATATCTTAGTTGGTAAAGTTACACCAAAAGGTGAAACTGAACATCCACCAGAAGAAAAATTGTTAAGAGCAATCTTCGCTGAAAAAGCAAGAGATGTTAAAGATAATTCACTTCGTGTACCTCACGGTGAAGGCGGACGTGTACTTGATGTTAAGGTATTTGATAGAGAAAAAGGTGACGAATTGCCACCAGGAGCAAATACAGTAATCAGAGTATATATCGCTCAAAGACGTAAGGTATCTGTAGGTGATAAACTTTCAGGTCGTCACGGTAACAAAGGTATTGTTTCAAGAATTCTTCCAAAAGAAGATATGCCATTCTTACCAGACGGAACTCCTGTAGATATAGTATTAAACCCACTAGGTGTACCTTCTCGTATGAACGTAGGTCAAACTTACGAATGCTTACTTGGTTTAGCAGCATACTTGACTGGTGAACACTATGAAGCTCCATCTTTCGATGAAAGATATGGTGCTAATACATCTGAAAGAGTTACTAAAGAAGAATTACTTCGTGGTATCAAAGAATCAGGTTGTGATTGGGTTAGAGAAGACGGTAAGGTTTACTTGATTGATGGACGTACCGGTGAAAGATTTGATAGACCAGTTGCAGTTGGTTTGTCATACATCTTGAAACTTGTCCACCTTGTTGATGATAAGATTCACGCAAGAAGTACAGGTCCTTACTCATTAGTTACACAACAACCATTAGGCGGTAAAGCTCAATTCGGTGGTCAAAGATTCGGTGAAATGGAAGTTTGGGCATTGGAAGCTTACGGTGCTGCTTATACATTACAAGAAATGCTTACAATTAAATCAGATGATGTTAACGGTAGAAACCATGCTTATGAATCTATCGTTAAGGGTGATAACATCCCTAGACCTGGTATTCCAGAATCATTTAAGGTACTTGTAAGAGAATTGCAAAGTATAGGTTTGGATATTACCGTTGCTAAGAAAGATGGTGTTGAAGTTGATTTGATGACTGATATGGACGACTTAAGAAAAGCTGCTCCAAAAAGAGTGTTATCAGATATGGATTCAGAGTTATTGAACATCAATTTCTTTGATACTTCAATGTCATCAGGTGATATGTAAAAAGCCTAAGGTTGATAGCTTCGGCTATCAACCGAAGTAAGCGAGCAAGACAGTGCTAAAGAAGTGTTAAACTACATTTCACATAGCGAACAAGAAAAGGAGAAGTTAAAATTGTCTACAAGTATTGATTATTTTGATTATATAAGAATAAGCATTGCTTCACCGGAAAGAATTTTAAAATGGTCTTATGGTGAGGTAACAAAACCAGAAACAATCAATTACAGAACTTTAAAACCTGAAAGAGATGGTTTATTCTGTGAAAGAATCTTTGGACCTACAAAGGACTGGGAATGTTTCTGTGGTAAATATAAAAGAGTTCGTCACAAAGGTATTATTTGTGAACGATGTGGTGTTGAAGTTACAGATTCAAAAGTAAGACGTCACAGAATGGGCCATATTAAATTGGCTGCACCTGTTTCTCACATTTGGTTCTTAAAAGGTATTCCTTCATATTTAGGTTTACTTTTAGATATGACACTAAAAGATTTGGAACAAGTTATTTATTTCAACAACTATGTTGTAATGGATGCTGGTGACAGTGAATTCAAAAAACTTCAATTATTAACAGAAGAAGAATATGAAGATTATATGGACGAACACGAAGAATCAACTTTAAAAGTTGGTATTGGTGCTGAAGCTATTAAAGAATTGTTATCTGAATTAGATATCAATGCATTAGCAGAAGAAATTCGTTCAGAATTAGAAAAAGGTGTTACATCTGTACAAAAGAAAAGTAAGTTGATTAAGAGATTAAGATTATTAGATTCTCTAATTTCTTCAGAAACTGATCCTACTTGGATGATTATGGATGTATTGCCTGTAACTCCACCTGATTTAAGACCTATGGTTCAATTAGATGGTGGTCGTTTCGCAACATCTGACTTAAATGATTTATATAGACGTGTTATTAACAGAAACAACCGTTTACAAAGATTGTTAGAAATGGGTGCTCCTGAAATTATTGTAAGAAACGAAAAACGTATGTTACAAGAAGCAGTTGATGCTCTTATTGATAACGGAAGACGTGGTAGAACAGTTGTTGGTCCTAATAACAGAGCATTGAAATCATTATCTAACATTATTGAAGGTAAACAAGGTCGTTTCCGTCAAAACTTGTTAGGTAAACGTGTTGACTATTCAGGTCGTTCAGTTATCGTTGTTGGTCCATCATTGAAATTAAATCAATGTGGTTTACCAAAAGAAATGGCTATTGAATTGTTCAAACCATTTGTTGTAAACAAACTTATTGAACGTGGTTATGTTCAAAACATTAAATCAGCTAAAAAGAAAATTGAAAGATCAGACCCTAAAGTTTGGGATATATTAGAAGAAGTTATTGATGGACACCCAGTTATGTTGAACCGTGCTCCTACACTTCACAGATTAGGTATTCAAGCATTTGAACCAAAATTAGTTGAAGGTAGAGCAATTCAACTTCACCCATTGGCTTGTACAGCATTCAACGCCGATTTCGATGGTGACCAAATGGCTGTTCACGTACCTCTATCTATTGAAGCTCAAACTGAAGCTAGAATGCTAATGTTGGCTACAAACAACATTCTTGCACCAGCTAACGGTAAACCTATTATTACTCCATCACAGGATATGGTATTAGGTATGTATTACTTAACTATTATTGAAAAACCTGATATGGAACCTAAAGGTAACTACTATAGCTATTCTGATGCTTTAGCTGCTTTAGAAAGCGGAGTATTAGAACTTCACGATAAAATTGTTGTTCGTGATGAAAATGGTAAGAGAATTGAAACAACTCCTGGCAGAATCATATTTAATGAAGCTGTTAGAGAAGCGTTAGTATAGTTTGTAGTTTATAAAGTGAAAAATTAAAAGGGAAATATAAAAAATGGAAAATACTTATTCACGAACAAAGTCAAAAACGCCTGAGTTCATTAACAAATTGATGGACAAGGGTGCTATAAGAAAATTGCTTTCTCAAATGTATCTTGAATACGGTGGAGCAAAAACTGGTGAGTTAGCAAATACTTTAAAGAACTTAGGTTATAAGTACGCAACAAGATCAGGTGTAACAATTTCAATTTCTGACTTGTCTGTACCACCTACTAAGAAAGATTTGTTAGCAAAAGCTGAATCTGAAATTGAAAAATCTACAGATAGATATGAAAAAGGTGAAATTACCGAAGTAGAAAGATATACAAAAGTTATCGATACTTGGTCTGAAACAACTGCGAAGTTGACAGAACAAGTTGTAGAAAACTTCGATAGATTGAACCCAGTTTATATGATGGCATTCTCTGGTGCGAGAGGTAACTTATCACAGGTATCACAGTTGGTTGGTATGCGTGGTTTGATGGCCGACGCTGCTGGTCAGATTATCGACTTACCTATCAAATCTAACTTTAAAGAAGGTTTGACTGTTACTGAATACATCATTTCTTCTTACGGTGCTCGTAAAGGTTTGGTAGATACAGCGTTAAAAACAGCCGACTCTGGTTATTTGACAAGACGTTTGGTTGACGTTGCTCAAGATGTTATTATTAGAGATGCCGATTGTGGTGGACACAATTATATTAACTTGAAACCTATTGTTGATGGTGATAATGTAATTGTTCCTCTAATTGATAGATTGTTAGGTAGAACTATTGCAGAAGATATCTATGATACAGATGGTAAAACTGTTTTAGTTAAAGCTAATACTACAATGAGCAGAGAAGATATTGAAAAAATCTCTCATTTAACATTAAATGAATTAAAAGTTCGTTCAGGTTTAACTTGTAGCTTAGAATATGGTGTTTGTCAAAAATGCTATGGTTGGGCTATGACAACTCAAAAAATGGTTGATATCGGTGAAGCAATCGGTATTATTGCTGCTCAGTCAATCGGTGAACCTGGTACTCAGTTAACATTGAGAACATTCCACACCGGTGGTGCTGTTGGCGTTAAAGAAGCTAAAAAAGATATTAAATCACGTGAAGATGGTGTTGTTTCTTCTTCTATTAAGACTAGAGAACAAAGAACTCGTCACGGTGATGTATTAAATATTGCTATTAATGAAGCTGATATTGAAGTTAAAGGTGAAAAAAGAACTAATAAATATCACGTTATGGCAGGTTCTGTTGTATTTGTTAAAGACGGTGATTCTGTTAAGAAAGGTGACTTACTTGCAGAATTTGATCCAGCTTCTCAAAATGAAAGTGGTCGTTTAACAGAAACAGCATATATGGATATTAACTCAGATGTTGCTGGTCAAGTATTCTTTGATGGCTTTGATGTTGATGAAAAGAAAGACAGACAAGGTAACATTTCAAGAACAGCAAATAGATCTGGTATTGTTTGGGTTATTGCTGGTGATGTTTATAATTTACCTGGTGGTTCATCTGTTTTAGTTAAGGATAAACAAAGTGTTAAAGCTGGTGAGAAATTAGCTGAAACTATGGTTATCTGTGAACACGGTGGTGAAGTTAGATATAGTTCTGACTTAGAAATTGAAGATACTAAGTTTGAAGGTGAAAAGATTAAGAAAATTGTTAAAGGTAAAGAATTAACAATCGTTATTGCATCTTTGATTCCATCAAATGCTACATTTGAACAAACTAAGAAAGAACAGTTCTGGACAGTTGATGGTGATGGTGAAAAATATATTGTTAAAGCACCTGTTGATACAACTGTTGAAAATGGTATGGTTATTGCCGAATTAGTTGACGATGAATACTCTGTTTCATCATCTGGTGAAATTAAATATATGGGTGTTGAAGTTGATGAAAATCAAGTTATTACTAAAGCCGGTGATATTGTATTTATTCCAGAAGAAGTACACCAAATCAATAAAGATTCATCATTGAAGATGGTTGAAAATGGTACTGTTGTTACTGAGGGTACAGAAATTGTAAAAGACGTATATTCTCATATTGATGGTGTTGTTGAATTTAACGAATTTAATGATGTTATCCACGAAATTACAATAAGACCTGGTGAAGTTCATACATTAGCAAGTGTTAATGATTTGAAAGTTGAAGAAGGTGCAGTTGTTAAAAAAGGTACTGTAATTGCTGAAGGTATCAAAGCAAAAGCAACTTCTATCGTTTCTATTATGGAAGCAGGTTTTGAAGATATTGATATTGATGATTTAGATGAAGAAATTGATACAACATCTGTTGGTATGGAAGAAAAACCTATCCAAATTTTGGTTAGACCTGTTCAAATTTTACACGTTGAACCAAAAGATGTATCAATTAGATTTAATACATCTGATGAATTAATTGATGTTGTTTCTGAAACTCAGTTACAATATAAAGATGGTACAAGAGTAAGAAATCTTGATGGTGCAACATTAACTAGAACAAGTTTGAAATTAGCTATGGATGGTTATTTATCACATCTTAAAGGTTTGGTAGAACTTGATGCTAATGGTCAATTGAAGATTGTTGTACTTGAAACATTGATTGTACGTCGTGAATTAGAAGGTAATTCTAAATTGAACGATGCATTACAAACTGAGTTATTGGTAAAAGACGGTGAAGTTATTGAACCAAGAACAGCAGTTGCTAAGACTGAAGTATTAGCTATCGCTGATGGCGTTGCTTCAATTAGTGGTAATGAAGAAGAATCAAGAAGATTATTACTTCAATCAGAATCTCACGTTACAGAAATTGCTATTAAAGGTAAAGCAAACGTTAAAGCAGGAGATTTCATTAAGAAAGATTCTATCGTTGCTGATAGCGGTGAAGTTGCTGAAATTTCTGGTCACGTAGTTGAAGTTGGTAAAAAAGGTATTCGTGTTAGAGCTGGTAGACCTTACTTAATCAGTCAAGGTACTCAATTACAAACTAAGAGCAATTCATTGCTACAACGTGGTGACTCACTTGCAACATTGAGATATGAAAGACAAAAAACTGGTGATATCGTTCAAGGTTTGCCGCGTGTAGAAGAATTGTTAGAAGCTAGAAAACCAAAAGATTGTGCAATCTTAGCTGAATATGATGGTACAGCAATTATTGAAATTGATGAAGATATGCCTAGATTATTCTTAGATTCTGAAGAATTCGGAAGAAAAGAAATCAAATATACTATCGATTCAAATATCATTGTTCAAAATAAACAAAAAATCAAAAAAGGTGATCCTCTTACAAGTGGTCCTTTAAATCCACATGATATTATCAGATTATGCGGACCTGAGGCTGCTCAACAATATCTTGTAGATGAAGTACAACGTGTATATCGTTCACAAGGTGTTGAAATTGCTGATAAACATATCGAAATGATTGTAAGACAGATGACTAAGAAAGTTAAAATTCTTGAACCTGGTGATACTAGTTTCTTACCTGGTGAATTGGTTGAAGTTCATGCATTCAATAAAGCAAATGAAGAAGTTGCTAAGAATGATGGTCAACAAGCAGAATGTGAATACTTGTTATTAGGTATTACAAAGGCGTCTTTGAATACTGAAAGTTTCATCTCTGCAGCTTCATTCCAAGAAACAACAAGAATATTAACAGAAGCAGCTGTTGAAGGTAAGAAAGATATGTTGAGAGGATTGAAAGAAAACGTTATCATTGGTCGTTTGATTCCAGCAGGTACAGGTTATCATCACTTGTCATTTGCTAGTGAAGAAAAAGACAGAGAAGCTCAAAGAAGAGCTGCTGCTCAACGTAATCAAGCTAGAAAACCTTCTGCTATTTTGGAAGAAATTGAAGGTATGTTCGGTTCACCTGATTTGTTAATCAATGATAAGAAAGATGGCGAATAACATATATTCAATATAGATAAAAAAGAGTTACGAGTAATCGTAACTCTTTTTTTGTAGCAAATTATATTTTTATGAACGTTATATAAATAGAGAAGGTAAAAATTATGAACACTAAAAATATATTAACAAGTTTTGTCGCTGGTACTGTAACATTAACAAATGTTTCTTGTAAAAGAGAACCTCTACATAGAGTTACAGATGCAGTAAAAAATCCAATTATCGAAAGAGTGGATTCTTTTGCAAAATCATCTTTAAATAAAATTGACACAACAGGTTTAGAATTATTTAAAGTTGATACGGTAGCAATAACTAATAAAAAATTAGATAAACCTAAACAATTAGCAAGTGCTATAAAGGAAAAAGCTATTTCTGAAAATGATTTTATACAAAATCGTCATCAGTATTATAGTGGTAATGTTATGAGTATTTCAGATTTATCAAATCTTTGGAAATCTGGTGATGCAGCACAGTCAGGAACTCCAAAGGATTCTGTTATTTGTACTATGCAAAATAAAGTTTTTACAAACAAAATAGAGAATAAATATTTTGTTCCAATCGAGTATTATAAGAAAAAATAAATAAATTTGTAGAGGATATTATAATGAATAAAAGTTTATTAACAAAGGTTATGGCGGGTACTGTTGCTTTGTCAACAGCATCTTGCAAACGTGAACCTATTCATAGAATTTCTGATGTTGCAAAACATCCAATTATCGAGCGAGTTGATTCTTTTACAAAATCATCATTAAATGATGTTGATACTACATTTGCAGATAGAATTAAAACAGATACTTTAGAAATCTCTAATAAATTGTTAAATGATAAAAAAGAATTAGTAGATTATTTGGATAAAAATGCAAGAAAATCAAATTATAACGTTGTTGTTGATACAAGACCAGTTTATAGTTTTGGTATGAGATATGATGGTAAGATGGGTTATAGATTACGTATGGAAAGTGTTGTTGAACCTAGATATATTTCATCAGAGATGGCTGGCGTTATGCAAAATAAAGTTTACACTAATAAATCAGAAACAAAATATTTTGTTCCTGTAAATTATTACGGTGTAGTAAATCAAAAAAGTATTAAATAAATATTTAATTGGTTGATAAAAAGGGTTGGTATTATAACCAACCCTTTATTTTATTTTTATTGAATTGCATCGTAGCAATCTGAACATATAGTTTCATAACCTTGATGTACACCAAGGTTTCTATATTTCCAACATCTTTCGCATTTTTCACCTTCTGCTTTAGTTACCCAAACTGTGTAACCTTCTTCTGAATATTCATTAAGAATATCATTAGGTTTTTCTTCTGTTATGTATGCTTGTGATGTAATGAAAATATCACATAAATCATCTTGGTTTGCTTTTAGTATTTCTGAATTGTTTTCCGATTTTACATATACTGCAACTTCAAGAGAACTACCAACTTTCTTTTCTGCTCTAAGTGGTTCAATAGCACGTGTTACAACTTCTCTCGCTTCTAATATTTTAGAGAAGTCTTTTTCAAGTGCTTCGTTAGTCCAAGTAGAGTGGATTGTTGGCCAATTTGTTAGAAGAACACTGATTAAGCCATTTTTATGCATATCTGGCATATTTTGCCAAATATCTTCTGCTTGATGTGGCATTACAGGTGCAAGTATTCTAACAAGTGTTTGTAATGTTTCATACAAGACTGTTTGGCATGCACGTCTTGAAAGTGATTTTTTGCCGGCTGTGTATAATCTATCCTTAACAATATCAAGGTAGAATGAACTTAAATCTACTGCTGCAAAGTTTTGTAAGCATTGGAAGTATTTATAAAATTCATAATTTTCAAATGCTTCAGTTACTTCTGCAACAAGTTTATTTAATTTATGTAGTGCAAATTTATCAATAAGTTTTAAATCATCGTAGCATACATAGTCTTCTTTTGGATTAAAATCAAAGATGTTACCCATCAAGAATCTTGCAGTGTTACGAGTTTTCTTAAATATTTCAGCAAGTTGACCAACAATGTTGTTACCGATTTTTATATCGTTTCTGTAATCAACAGATGCTGCCCATAATCTAAGAATATCTGCACCATAGTTTTTAATAATATCATCTGGTCTAATGTAGTTACCAAGTGATTTAGACATCTTTCTACCATCTTCACCAAATACAAAACCGTGAGTTAGAACGCCTTTGTAAGGTGCTTTTTCTTGAGTTGCAATTGATGTTAATAGTGATGATTGGAACCAACCTCTGTGTTGGTCAGAACCTTCTAAGTATAAATCAACTGGAGTGTGACCAAGCTCGTCTGAACGTTTTTCAACAACTGCTTTCCAAGATACCCCACTATCAAACCAAACGTCCATAATATCACGTTCTTTTTTGAAGTGAGTTTTACCACATTTAGGACATTTGAATCCTTCTGGTAACAATTCTTCTGCTGAATATTTTACCCAAGCATCAGAACTTTCTTTTTCAAACATTTTAGCAATCTTTTCGATTGTTTCATCGTTGCAGATTACTTCTCCACAGTCTTCACAATAGAAGATAGGTATTGGAACACCCCAAGCTCTTTGTCTTGAGATACACCAGTCTGTACGTCCTTCGACCATGTTTCCAATTCTGTTTTCACCACTTGCTGGAACCCATTTTACATCTTTGATTGCATTTAGTGCTTTATCTCTAAATTTGTCAACTTTAACAAACCATTGAGGTGTTGCTCTATAAATAACAGGTTTTTTACATCTCCAACAATGTGGATAACTGTGTTGAATATCTTGTTGTTTTAGTAATGCTCCTTTTGCTTCAAGCATTTCTATAACCATTGAATTACCTTTGTAATAAGGAACTCCAACTAATTCTGGAATACCTACTACATCTGTCCAAACACCAGCACCATCTAGTGGAGAGAATACTTCAATATTATATTTGCAACCAACTTCATAGTCTTCAAGACCGTGACCAGGAGCAGTATGTACAGAACCTGTACCTGCTTCAAGTGTTACGTGTTCACCTAAAATAATAGGTGATTTTCTATCAACTAGTGGGTGTTGTGTTTCTAATAGTTCTAAATCTTGTCCTTTGCAAGAACCAATAACTTTAATATCAGCTTCTTCCCATTCTACATCGTTTAAGAATGAAGATAACAATTCTTGTGCTACAACATAAACATTGTTGTTGTATTCAAAGAATGTATATTCAAATCTCGGATGCATACTGATAGCCATATTTGATGGAATAGTCCAAGGTGTTGTTGTCCAAATAATAGCGTAAATTGGTTTATTATTTGAATTTTTTAGAATTTCGTTATTGATTTTATCTGTAGATTTTTCATCAAATTGGAATCTTACATATATTGATGTTGATGTATGGTCAGCGTATTCAACTTCTGCTTCTGCTAATGCTGTTTCACAAGCAGCACACCAATATACAGGTTTAAGTCCTTTTTCTATGTATCCTTTTTTATACATTTCACCGAATACTCTAATTTGTTCTGCTTCGTATTCTGGATTGATTGTTAAATAAGGATTTTCCCAGTTTCCTAAAACACCTAAACGTCTAAATTCGCTTTCTTGACCTTTAAGGTTTTTATGAGCGAATTCTCTACATTTAGCACGTAATTCTGTTTCTGTAATAGCGTGTCTGCCACCTTTGATTTTCTTTACAACTGCATTTTCAATAGGCAAACCGTGACCATCATATCCAGGAACGTATGGTGCATAGAATCCTTGTTGAGATTTATATTTAATTAAAATATCTTTTAAAATTTTGTTTAAAGCTGTACCTACGTGAATTTTTTCAGAACTTAGGTAAGGTGGTCCATCGTGAAGAATGAATGAATTATTTTTATCTCTTTGTTCAATCATTTTTTCATAGATGTTGTTTTCTTCCCAAAATTTTTGTATTTGTGGTTCTCTCATTGTCGCATTTGCTCTCATACCAAGAGTTGTTTGTGGCAAATTAAGAGTCTTTTTGTATTCAACTTTTTCGTTTGTTGTTTCCATTTTTACCTCTAATTCTTTTCAACATTCTGTTCAATACTAGTTTCTTTATCAAAATCATCAGGATAAGATTTACATTCTAATTTTTCAGCTGATGAAGATATAAATTGTTTCATTTTATCATAATCAAATTCGTTTTCCCAACGAGCAATAACAACTGTTGCTACACAGTTCCCAATAAGGTTAACAGTAGTTCTACCCATATCTAATAATTGGTCTATACCTAACAATATTGCCACACCAACAATTGGAATTTGGAAACTTGTTAGAGAACCAGCCAAAACTATAAGTGCTACTCTAGGAATACCTGCAATACCTTTACTTGTTACCATTAGTGCAAACATAATGATAAGTTGTTGTTCAATTGATAATGGAATACCTGCAATTTGAGCACAGAATATAACTGCAATTGCTAGGTATAATGTACTTCCATCACAGTTAAATGTATAACCTGTCGGCATAACAAAACCAACGATTGATTTTGGTACACCGAATTTTTCCATAATTTCCATAGCCTTTGGTAACGCTGCTTCTGAACTAGCAGTTGAAAATGCTAATATTGCAGGTTCTTCAATTGCTTGTAGCAAGGCTCTTAGTGATATGCCAACAATTTTACAAGCGATAAATAGAACTATTGCAACAAAGATTATAAGTGCAAAGTATAATGAACCTATAATTTTTGTGTAATTTTTAAGTACACTAATACCACTAGAACCAACTGTATAAGAGATTGCACCAAATATACCAACTGGTGCAAATAACATTACAAATTCTGTAAACTTAAACATAATTTGACAAACAGAGTTTAATAAATCCATAACAGGTTTTGCTTTTTTGCCAATTGTACAAATTGCAAGTGCGAAGAATATAGAAAACACTACAATTTGTAATAAATTACCTTCTGCCATAGATTGAACAACACTTGTTGGAACCATACTAGTGAAGAATTCACTAAATGAATGATGTTGAACAGCAGATGACATTTGAGTGATTTCATCAAGGTTTGGTAAATTGATAGCGTGTGAAATTCCCAATCCAGGATTAGTTAAATTCGCTACACCCAAACCTATGAATAGAGCAATTGTTGTAACTATTTCAAAATACAAAATAGTTTTAAAACCTACTCTTCCGACTTTTTTTACATCTCCGTGACCAGCAATACCCACAACCAATGTTGCAAATAACAATGGAGCAATAATCATTTTAACCATTCTTAAAAATATAGTTGCTAATGGGTGCATTTTTACTGCAAAATCCGGAGCAACAGCACCTACAAGAATACCTGATACAAGTGCTATAAATATCCAAAATGTTAATGTTGTATTTTTCAAAATTCTCTTCCTCGTATTTATTTAATTATATCTGAAAAACATATCTCATCAAGTAAATAGCATTGTTTTGTTAACTGTTTATAAGCAAAAACTATTCATCTATTTCTTTTTTATAAATACCAATACCATATCTTTCACAATATCGTTTTGTTTCTTTTATAACAACATTTGATAATGCAAAAACTGCAATAAGGTTTGGAACGGCTAAAAACAATGTTACACCGTCAGATAAATTTATAATACTTTGGAAGTTCATTGCTGAACCAGCAATTATACATAGACAGTAGATTAGTTGAAATGTTCTTATTTTATATGTTTCTTGTCCGAATAGGAAAGTCCACGCTTTTACACCATAATATGAACCACAAAGCATTGTGGATAGTACAAAACAAGAAACCATAATTGTTAATAGTATTGGGAAATATGGACAAATGGTTCCAAATGCTTTTGATGTTAATTCTATACCTGCAATACCATTTACATATAGATATTGTTTAGAAACTACAATTACGAAAGTAGTCGCAGTACTTACTATTACGGTATCAACAAATGGTTGTAACATTGATATAAATGCTTGAGCAACTGGTTTGTTTGTATTTACTGCAGAAAAAGCAATTGGTGCAGTTCCTAAACCTGCTTCGTTTGCAAACATTGCACGTCTAAATCCCCATAACAAACAAGCAAATGCTCCACCTTGCATTGCTCGTGGTGAAAAAGCTTCTTTTATTATTAAATGAATTGTTTCAGGTATGTGTGTTATATTCAACAAACATACTAAAAATGCACTAAATACATATAAACTACACATAATAGGTGTTACTTTTGATGTAAATTTCCCGATTGCTTTTATTCCACCAATAATTGTAAACCAAGTTATTACAGCAACAATTGTTCCTATTAACCAACCATTGTTATAAAAAATACTGTTTTGTCCACCGGTGATTTCTGTTATTTGTGAAGACATCGCATTTATTTGGAACAAGTTCCAGCCACCAATCATTGCAAAAACACAACATATTGCATATATTTTAGCAAGAGTTGGAGCAATTTTTTTCATAAAAGGACTTCTTAAACCGTTTGTTATATAGTACATTGGTCCACCTGATACTGTACCATCAGGATTTGTTTGTCTAAATTTAAGTCCAAGTAATACTTCTGAATATTTTAGAGCCATAGAAAATAGTCCAGCAACTATTATCCAAAAAATTACACCAGCACCACCGATAGAAACTGCAGCAGCAGAACCGGCTACATTACCTATACCAGCAGATGCTGAAATAGTTGCACTTAATGCTTGAAATGATGAAACTTCACCTTTTTTCTTTCGTTCATAGTCTAATTTTTTATGTTCATAGTTTTGGGTTATTAGTTTTATAGCGTGTTTAAATCCCCAAAATCCAATAAATTTCGTTTTTATTGTAAAAAATATTGCAGCAAAAATAAGTAGTGCTACGATAAATTCTATTTTTACACCGTGTATAGTTATTGATGAAAATATAATTCCTGAAACTTTGTCAGCGATAGGTGACAAAATACTGTCAATTGCATAATCTAAATTCATAGTAATCTTATCGTATTATAAGCATAGTAAAGGTTCAATGATTGTATGAAGTATTGATACAATAATATATAAAGCAAAAGCGAACCCAAATGGGTTCGCTAAGGCTGTCAACCGGACTATGTTTCTATTAGCGTTCTAAATCAGAACTATTTTCTAATAGAGTTTTAAGTTGTTTTTTAGCATCTCTTTGAGATTTTATAACTGCATTACCACCAATACAGCCACCTTCGCAACACATAACTTCGATAAGGTTGCAATCAGGACAACTTTTATCTTTAGCAAATTTTTTAAGTTCTTTGATAGAATCTTTTGTTAATCCATCAATAACATAAGGTTTTGCACTTTCTTTGTCTTTTAATACAGAGCAAACTGCATCAGCAACACCACCTGTTACACCAAAGTTTCTTGCTTGTTTAGAACTTTCTTTGTCGAATTTCTCTTCTTCGCATTCTTCAATATTGATTTTTCTACCTTTAATTAAAGCATTAAGTTCTTGGTAGTTCATAACGTAATCAACATTTTCGTTATTCATACCTTCTTTCCTCTTTGCAACGCAAGGACTTACAAATACTGAAATAGCATCTGGATATTTTTCTCTTACTATTTGTGCAGTATAGAATAATGGTGTTCCTGTTGTAGATTTGAATTCTTGAATTTCAGGAAGACTTGTTGCAGTCAAGTTGTTGTAACCAGCACAACAAGATGTTGTCATAAATGGAGCACCTTCTTCCATTCTTTCTTCGAATTCTTTAGCTTCGTTGATTGTTGTAATATCAGCACCTTGTGCAACTTCAATTACTTCATCAAAACCTGCTTTTTTGATAGCAGATTTTAATTTGTAGATTGAACAACCAAATTGACCAGCAATTGATGGTGCAATCATTGCAACTAATTTTTTATCAGGTGCTTTGATATTTTTCATAATGTCAACAAGTTGGCTTTTTTCGTTAACAGCACCGAAAGGACAAGCTGCAACGCATTTACCACAAGTAATACATCTATCAAAATCTATTCTTGTAATATTGTTTTCATCTTTATGAATTGCTCCAACTGGACAAGCATCTTCACAAGGTACTGCAAGTTTTACGATTGCATTGTAAGGACAAGCTCTCATACACATTTTACAGTTTTTACATTTAGAACCATCAATTTTTGATTTTCCATCAACCATACTAATAGCACCAAATTTACAAGCAGTTTGACAAGGTCTAGCAACACAACCTTGACAAAGGTCTGTTACATAAATACGGCTAGGTACACAACCTACGCAAGCAGCATCTAAAACTGTTAGTGGGTCTGTATCTGGTTCTTTTCTTTCAACTGCTTCTTTAGCGAAGGTTGATAATAATTTTGTTTCATCATCTTCTTCAAGTGCAAAACCTAAACCTGCTTTTACACGTTCTTTTAAGATTGCACGTTCTTTGTAAATACAACATCTGTAAGGTACATCAGAACCTTTTGGACGCATATCGTAAGGTATTAATCTAGCATTGTTTTCAAAATCTTCTGAAAAAAATGCTTCAACAATTCTTTCAAGAATTTCGTTCTTGATTTCTATAGATTGAGCGATACTCATTTTTTCCTCCAATTAACTATTCTTCAATAAAATTATAACAAAAAATAATTATTATAAAAAATCAAAAATTTTGTCATGCTTTTTCATACTAAAGTATAAATTTTGTGTCTTTAGACTTGAAATACATAAAAAAGACATTAAAATATATTGTATGATAAGAGATTTTTTCGGAAAAATATTTTCTATAAAAACAACACCACGAGGTGTTGTGTTAACATTTATGGGCGAAGAATATGTTCCATTAAAATCAATTGAAGGTTTAGTTGATAGGGTTAAAATTCTTGAAGCATCTTTAGAAAAACGTATAATGACTATCAAAATAATGGATGAACGTCTTAAGAAAGATAAGGCATTGATAGAACGTATGCATAATGCTTTAGAAGCACAAAATCGTCAAATGCACGAACAAATGGATTTAATCAATCATCAAAGGGCACAATTAAAACATATTGACCAAATAAATTGGCGAATGAATAAGTTAAAACATGATCAGAAGAAAATTATTAAAATGTCTGGTATGTAGTTAATCTTTGTTTTGTTTTATAATCTAACTATGAAAATTATAGATTATAATATTTTTAATGGTCAAAAAAATATGGATATTGATTCTGAAATATTAGAAGAGTCAATTCGTTTGAATAGAAAAGAGACTGTCTTTAGGCTCTACGGTTGGAGTCCAGCGTGTGTTTCATTAGGACGAAATCAAAAAGATGATTTTATAAATTATGATTTGCTAAACAAATATGGAGTTGATTGTGTAAGACGATTGACTGGTGGTAGAGCGTTGTTTCATGATAAGGAATTAACTTATAGTTATGTAGTGCCTGTTT
Source organism: Cyanobacteriota bacterium (assembly GCA_050873965.1). Taxonomy (GTDB): domain Bacteria; phylum Cyanobacteriota; class Vampirovibrionia; order Gastranaerophilales; family Gastranaerophilaceae; genus UBA2883. The sequence goes on from JBNMJS010000001.1 coordinate 46,013, forward strand.
CAGAATTAGAAAATGGTGAAAATATTACAGAATCATATAAACAAATTTCTGGTATATTGATTGAAATTTTTGAAAAATTAGGAATTATGTTAACAATTGGTGGGTTAGAACGTCATATTTCAAAAGATAATTATTGTATGTCAATTTCTACAGGTGCTGATTTATGTTTTGAGGGTAGAAAATTTATCGGTTCTGCTCAATGTAGAAAAAGTGGTTATATTTTGCAACACGGTTCAATTTTGCTAGATTACGATAAAACCTTGATTGACAAAATTTTCCATGAAGATACAGATTTCTCAACTATTGTTACTCTGAAAGAAATAAACAGTGACATAACAGTGAATGACATTATTAATATTGTAAAAACTTTGTAATAAGAATTTTTTTATTAGCAAAATTTTAAGAAAAAATGTCTTTATAAAAATATGGTTAATATTTCAAATATTAATAATCCATATACAATTTCATCAAAAAGTACTCAATTAGTATCAACTCAACCGAAAAATAACAAGGTTGAGAATAGTTGTGCTGAAAACAAAAATTTGATTGATAATTATATAAATGCTCAAGGTTTGTATAATCAATCTTTATTAAAGAGTTCAAAAACAGAATCTAGTCCATCAGGAATAAAAAATTATAATAATTATTTTGAGAAAGATATAAATGGTAATATTTTAACGTCAGTTGTTTATTCACAAGAAAATGGTTCAATTATTCAAAAATTAAAAACAACCTCAGCAGATGGTACAACTGTTGATAGAATGACCTCAAATAGTGATAATGTAAAACAAATGACTATTTTAATTAAAGATAAGAATGGTAAAGTTTTACTAGATAAAAATAAATCTACTGAAAAAATATCTGATGATGCAAAGAAAACAACCGTTAATGGTGAGGTTTATAATGTATCAGGTTTAAATGGTGAAGTTTTATCAGTTGAACATAATGGTGAAATTGTTAATATTGATTTACGAAAAATGACTGACGAAGAGGTCGGCAAAATGTCATTAGAATTTGGTAAAAATGGCGAAGAAATTGAATCATTTGAAGACCGTAAAAATCCAATAACAGATGATGAACGTAAAATATTATATTCAAAAGTTAAACATTTAGATGGTGATGATTTATTTAGATTATCAAAACAAATCCAAAAACTTTCATATTTAGATGTTCCAGATGGAGCATTAGAAAGTTTTTATAACGGTGATAATAGAGCACTTATTTATTCTAAAGATGTTGGTGGATTAGTAATTTCCCATGAATTAGGTCATGGCGTAAATCATAATGTAAATACTAAAGTTGGGGATTTGAATGCCTTGAAAACTAATAATGAACATTATCAAAATATGTATAATTATGAAGTTAATAATTTTCATAAAAATCCGACTGTAAGTAGTGGCGAAAAATTATTTGACTTGAAATTTACTAATGTAGAAAATATGATGCGAACAGGAATGACTAGAGAAGAGGCCGAACAACGTGTAAGAGATGAAAATTTTGCCGAATCTTATGTCGTTTTGAATTGTACAGATATTTTAGATTTTGATGAAAATATCCATTCAAGAGCATTAGCATTGACTAAAAATATGCCAAGAACATTGGCACAAGTTGAATATTTATCTAATCAATAATTAATGCTATAATCATCTTATGATAGATAGATATTCTTGTCCTGAAATGAAATATATATGGGACTTAAACACAAAATTTGAGTATTATTTGAAAGTTGAAATTGCTGTTTGTGAAGCTTACGTTCAACTAGGAATTTTTCCAGATGATATAATTCCTAAGATTAAAAAGAAAGCAAAATTTTCTGTTGACAAAATTGCAAAAATCGAAGCAGAAGTACATCATGATGTTATAGCATTTTTGACTAATGTTAATCAGTCTTTAGGGAAAGATTTGTCAAAATATATGCATGTTGGTATGACAAGTTCTGATGTGATTGATACCGCATTTGCTCTTCAAATAAAAGATAGCGGAAATATAATAGAACAAGATTTTGATATTTTGTTAGATACTATTAGGCAACTTGCAATAAAATATAAACATACACCTTGTATAGGTCGTTCTCACGGTATTCATGCAGAAGTTATGACTTTTGGATTAAAACTGTTGAATATGTATGACACAATTGAACGTGTTTATAAAAATTTCTTGTCAGCACAAGAAGAAATTAGAGTTGGTCAAGTATCAGGTCCAGTTGGAACTTATAGCAATATACCAATTGAATTAGAACCAATCGTTTGTGAAAACTTGGGACTTAAACCTGCTAGAATATCAACACAAATTATTGCAAGAGATTATCACGCAAGATATATGCAGTCATTAGGTTTGATAGCATCTGTTATTGAACAATTTGCAACAGAGATTAGACATTTGCAAAGGACTGAGGTTAGAGAGGTTGAAGAAGGTTTCTCTAAAAAACAAAAAGGTTCTTCTGCAATGCCTCATAAAAAGAATCCTGTTTTGAGTGAAAATTTGTGTGGTTTGGCAAGAGTTGTTAGAAATAATGTTAATACAGCAATGGAGAATATTGTACTCTGGCATGAACGTGATATTTCACATAGTTCTGCAGAGAGAGTTATATTCCCAGATTCTTTAACATTGATTGACTTTATGTTGAAACGATTTAATTCTGTTTTATCAAATCTTGTTGTTAAAGAAAATAATATGAAATCAAATACGTTCTTATTTGGTGGAATTGTATATTCTCAACGAGTTATGCTTGAATTGATTGAAAAAGGTTTAACTAGAGAAGATGCTTATGTTATTGTTCAAAGAAATGCTTTAGATGCTTTTGAAAATAATGGTGATTTTAGATATAATCTAGAACATGATGATGATATTTTAGAATTTTTATCAACTGATGAATTAGATGATTGTTTCCAAATGAATGATTACCTAAAAAATGTTGATAGAATATTTGAAAAATTTGAGATGTAATAAATAATTTTTTATTTATATATGTTATTAAAAAAGGGTGTTTCAATTGAAACACCCTTTAATAGTTTGTCTATAAGATAGACTAGCAGCAGCAAGTGCATTTGCTGCAATCATCGCAACCTAATGCTTCTTTAGCTTCTTCAAGTCTAACTTTGATACGACCGTCAACTGCGATACCTTCACCAGTTGTTTCAGAAATTAACAATGGGTTAATATCTAATTCATCGATGAATTTGTAATCGTTAACTAATTGAGATAATCTCAATAGAGTTTCTTGAATTTGGTCGACTTGTGCAGGTTTTGTACCTCTAGCACCTTCTAACAATTTGTATGCTTTTACAGATTTAATCATTTCCATAGCATCCATATCTGTTAGAGGAGCAATTCTGAATGTTACGTCTTTCATAACTTCAACGAACACACCACCTAAACCGAACATCATCATTGGACCGTATTGAGGATCTGTAGCGATACCACAAACCATTTCTCTAGAACCTTTAACCATTTCTTGAATGATTACACCTTCAAGACCTTCTAACAATCCTTTTTCTTCAAGTCTTGAAAGTAGTCCTTTGTATTCTTTTCTCAATTGTTCTTCTGATTTGATGTTAACTACAACACCACCAACATCTGTTTTGTGAGATGTTGTTTTTGAAGTCATTTTCATTACAACTGGGTATCCGATTGAGTTACCAAGTTCAACAACTTCATCTTCGTTTGTAGCTAAGCCATATTTACAAGCTCTGATACCGTATGCTTGTAATACATCAATTGATTCTAATGTAGTAAGTTGTGCTCTACCTTCGCTTAATGCTTTCTTGATGATGTTTTCTGCTTTTTCTTTATCTACATCGTAGCAAGGAATTTTGCCTTCTGGTCTTTCCATCCATAATCTTTGTTGGTTAAGTCTGTTAAGTCCGTCAGCAGCTTCTTCAGCGTACATAAAGAATGGCATATTAACATCCATATCTGACAACTTAGTGAAGAATTCATTTTTAGTCATGAATACACCAATGATTGGTTTTTCAGGATGTTCTGCTTTGATTTCCATCAATGCTTTTGCAACATCAATATCTTTTAAGCCTAAGAATGGAAGATAGATAGTGATAATCATATCTACATTTTCATCAGCAATAACTGTTTCTAATGTTTGTTTGTAGTGTTCGATAGGAGCAGATGCAATCATATCGATAGGGTTTTTAACTGATGCAGCAGATGGTAAGAAACTTCTAAGTTTTTCTTTTGTTGAATCAGTAATTTTAGCCATTTGCATACCGTATTCGCAGATAGCATCTGTAGCCATGATACCAGGACCACCTGAGTTTGTAATAATAGCAACTCTGTCACCTTTTGGAATAGGGCAGTTAGCAAATACTTTTGCTGTTGCAAATAAGTTCTTCAAAGAAAATTCTCTGATAACACCAGATTGTTTTAACAATGCTGCAGCAGCTTTATCAGCACCAGCCAATGAACCTGTGTGAGAAGATGCAGCACTTGCACCAGCAGCAGAACGACCAGCTTTTAATGCTAAGATAGGTTTTTTCTTAGTGATTTTAGAAGCTAATTTTCTGAAGTTTGATGGGTTTTGGATTGATTCCATATAAAGAAGAATTTGTTCAACGTCTTCTTCATTTTCCCAATATTCAAGAGCAGTTTCTGCGTTAACATCTGCTTGGTTACCAATTGAAATGAATTGTGCAAAACCTAAGTTTAAGTCTTTTAAGATGTTTAAGATACCGCCACCTAAAGCACCTGATTGAGATACGAAACCAATGTTTCCTCTTTCTGGTAAACTTTCAGCGAAGCAACCGTCCATTCTAATGTCTGAGTGAGTGTTAACAACACCTAAGCAGTTAGGACCAACGCATCTCATACCATATTCTTTAACTTTAGCAAGAAGTTGTTTTTCTAATTCAGCACCTTCTTTACCAGTTTCTTTGAAACCAGCAGTAATGATACAAAGACCTTTGATGCCCTTTTCGTGACATTGGTCAATTGTAGATAATACAAATTTAGCATTTACTACAATGATTGCTAAATCAACTTCTCCAGGGATTTCAGTTACATTAGTGTAAGCTTGTAATCCTTCGATTATACCGCCTTTTGGGTTAACAGGATATATATTTCCGTTGAATTTATATTCCTGTAATCTTTTCATAATATCTGAACCAATAGTGTGTTCTTTTGTTGAAGCACCAATAACCGCAATTGATTTCGGTTTCATGATTTTGTCTAAACTATTCATGTTTTGTCCTTTCTTTTTTATTTATGAATATTTTTTTTAGTATCCGTTATCAAGCCATTCTCGATTTCTGAAAGTGGCTCCAATTTCTTTTGCAATTTTTTCACATTCATCAACTCTAACGTCATAATCTTTATAACCGCTAACAATTGACATTGTTGTTTCAAAGCCTTCTTTAACAGCTTCTCTTGCAAAATTCTTCATTTCTTTATAAGCATTTTTTACGTTTGGTAAGCACAATTCGTTATATAGTTTTTCATCTTGTGCATTCAAACTGATTGACAATTCATCAACTAAACCTTTTATTTCTGGCAAAATGTTTCTTTTGTTGATGATATTTCCATGACCATTTGTGTTTATTTTTATATGTGTGTTTGGATAATTTTCTTTTACAAATTTAGCAACTTCTTTTAATATTTCAAACTTTAATGTTGGCTCACCATATCCACAGAAGGTAAGTCCATTTTTAAGTTTGTCCTCTTGTTTTTTTAATTGCTCTATTACATCTTGTGCAGTGAATTTTTCACTTTTTAATCTCATATCTGCACCAACAACATCATCTTTAAGTCTGCGAATACAGAAAATGCAATCATTAGTACAACCATTTGTAAGATTTATGTAAACTTTATTTTCTAAAAGATATACTAAATTATCGTCTGACATATATTACTAACCTCTATTTTTATTGTCACATATAAAGCATTTTTATCAAGTAAATATTACGTTTGTAAACCAATTTTTTAATTCGAATTTTTTGAATGTTAATTTTTGTAAATAAAATTTTAAAACTCTTAAAAATAGGCAATTTTTCTAAAAAAAAAGACTTTATATAAATGTAGTTAAGTATATTGGGAATTATTATGATTGAGGATTTAAGATATAACTCCAATAGTAATCAAATATCTTTAAATGGTGTTAACAAAAACCAACAAAGTAATGTTAGACCATCATTCAAAGGTAATCCTAATGCTGTTGATAAAACTCCAACGGCAGATACTTATCAACCTCATTTGTCACCTGCTCCAGATGATGAAAAACCGGAAAGTCCTCTAACAAAGGCTGCTTATTTGTTGCCTACTTGGTATGCGTTGAATAAAGGTACACAATTGTTCGACAAAGCTTGTGGTGGCGAATATGAAAAAAGTTTAGTTGGAAGACTTGGTAATTTTGGTGATAGAATTTCTGATACAAAATTAGTTAAAAACGGATTTGTCGATAGTTTAAAAACACATACTTCATCTATTAAAAAGAATATTCAAACTTATGTAGATAAGCATCCTATGCTTAGTGCAATGGATAAAACGCCTACAAAACCTGAAAACGGAATGGCAAAAACATTCATGGAAACTCAGGCTGAATATGATGCAAAAGAAGCATTTGGTAAAATTGATGATTTAATCAAAGATGGTCCTAAATCATTAAAAGAAGCAGGTGCAACAAAAGATGAAATAAATGCTTTAAAACAAAAATTCGGAACAAATTTATTTGGTGGTTTGAAAAATAAAGAAGCTGCTCTTCAAGAATATCAACTTACAAAACTTGGTGGTGCAGATGTTCTAACAAGAATTTCTTCTAGAGAAGCTGCTTTAGACAAACAACTTGTAAAATTACAAAATCAATTAAAAGCATTACCAAAAGGTGATGCAATGAAAGATGTCCTAAAAGATAGAATTAGTTCTGTAAAATCTTTAAAGGCAGGTTATAGAGAAAATACTTTAAAGGCTTTAAAATTTGAAAAATTAGGTTTGAGCCAACATTCATTTGATGCTTTAAAAGCTGAGCCTGGTGCAAATCCTGCATTGGTTGAAAAAGCATTAGAAAAAGGTAAAGCATTCTTCCCTAAATTAGCTGAACACTATAACAAATTAAAAGTTATGCATGCTCCAAAAACAGCGTTAGGTAAATTCTTACCTAAGATGGCAAAAGTTGGTATGCGTGGTCTAACATTTGGTGGTGGTTTATTTAATACATTGTTCATTGCTTGGACTTTATCAGATAGTATTAAGAATACTGTTAATGCACCAAAAGACCAAAAAGTTGGTACTGCAGCAGCAGGTTTGTTAGAAACATTATCTTGGGTAGCATCTATGCCATTAGCATTAGGTGCAATGCACAAGATTGGTGGTCTTCAATATACAGGTTTATCAAAATCACAAGTTGAAGCATTCAGAACTGCTAAAAAAGCATTTGATGCGAAAGCAAAAGCAGGAGCATTTGCTGATGAAGCAGCGTATAAAGCAGGTAGAGATGCAGTTGAAGCATTAAAGAAAGTTCCTAATCAATCAAAATTTACAAAAGCAGTGAAAGGTTTTGCTAAATTTATCGGTGTTGGTCTAGAACAATATACTCCATATAGACAAAGTACTAAAGGTTTGAAATTCTCTGAAAAATTACCAATTATGTTTAAAAATCTTGGTAAAAAATTGCCAAACTTTGGTAGAAATTGTTTAGGTTATCCTTTAAGATTCGGTTTATATATGTTCGTATTTGCAGCAGCAGTTGATAAGTTGTTCTCAGGTGTTACATCTGCAATCTTTGGTAAACCTTATGATCCAGAAGAAATTAAAGAACAAAAGGCAAAAGAAGCAGAACATTTAGCACAATTGTATCAAGGTCCAAGAATGCTTCCTAATCAACAAGCAGAAATGACTGTGGGTACAACAGACTTAAATCAATTATCCGATGCAAATTTGATTAAACAAAAAGTTAAAACTTTAAATCCATCTCAATTGGGTGGTCAAGGTCAAACTCCTGCACCTGTTCAACAACCAAATCAACCTCAAGTTGATGGACAATATCAACAACCATTTATGCCACCAGTTAGTCCTGATGCAAACAATGGTAATAACAATGGTACAAATCAAGTTGCTCCAAATGCTCAAAATGATCCAAATGTTAGTCAATATGATACTGTTCCAAGAAATTATGTACCTCAAATAGATTTCAATAATCCAATTAAGTATTCTGATCCAATGATGAATCCTAATGCAGAAAGAAACTATGATTCAGCACAAAAACTTGCAGATAAATCAGACAAATTGGCAGATGATGTTGAAAAATTCTTAAATGAAAAATACTAATTCTTTAACTCTATAAATTTGAGATAAAATTCACGATATTAAATTAATATAAATATAACGGGAAAATGATTTATTTATATTATACTTAAATTGTAGAATAGAATTTATGGAGAGAAGAGATGATTGATAAAACTGCAATAATTGATGAATCAGCAATCATTGCTGAAGATGCAATAATAGGTCCTAATGTCGTTATTGGTAAAAATGTAAAAATAGGTGCAAGAACAAGAGTTATTGCAAATGCTTATATAGAATATGCTGAAATTGGTGAAGATTGTACAATTAGTCCATTTTCAACAATTGGTTCTGAACCTCAAGATTTAGGTTACAAAGGTGAAGAAACAAAAGTAGTTATTGGTAACGGTACAATTATTAAAGAAAATGTTACTATTCATAGAGGTGCTGCTTGTGGTGATTTCACAACTAGAATCGGTAACAAATGTTTGTTAATGGTTGGTTCTCACGTAGCACACAATTGTGTATTAGAAGATGAAGTTATTTTAGCAAATCTTGTTACATTAGGTGGTCATATCCACGTTGGATTTGGTGCTTTTGTTGGTGGTATGAGTGTATTCCATCAAAATATTAGAATTGGTAAAATGGCAATTATTAGTGGTTTCTCTGCCGCAAGACAAGATATTTTACCATTCTCTAAAGGTGAAGGCAGACCTCCTGTAGCAAGAGGTTTGAATGTTGTTGCTCTTAAAAGAAGAGGTTATTCAATGGCTGATATTGATGTTGCTCGTAGTGCGTTTAAATATCTTATCTCTCCAGAATATAATACAACTCAAGCGATTGAAAAAATCAGAGAAGAAGGTAAGGTTAACAGTATAGTTGAAGAAATGATTGAATTTGTTCAAACTTCAAAACGTGGTGTTACTTTAAAATCTCACAAAACAGGTTATCAATCATTAGATGAAGAATAATAATTTATTTTAAATATTAAAAATAGAGTTTTGCAAATTGCAAGGCTCTATTTTTTTATATCTAATAATGAAAATATCTGTTAATTTTTTACAAAAATACATAATTTATGTGGTAGATTAGTAGTATGTCAAAATTTGTTCCACTTCACATTCACACAGAGTATTCATTACTAGATGGTGCTATTAGGGTAAAGGATTTAGTTAATTTTGCTAAAGATAATGATATGCCTGCAATAGCAATTACAGACCACGGTGTAATGTATTCTGCTATTGAATTTTATGAATTGGCAAAAGAAAATGGAATTAAACCTTTAATTGGTTGTGAATTTTATGTTCATAGTGGTGATATTCATGAAAAGAATGCTCATGACAATCCATTGTATCACCTGATATTAATTGCAAAGGATACAAAAGGTTATTTTAATTTAATTAAATTGGTATCAACTGCTTGGTGTGAGGGATATTATTACAAGCCTCGTATTAATTCTGAACTTTTAAAAGAACACCATGAGGGACTTGTTTGTTGTTCAGCCTGTTTAGGTGGTGAAGTTTTACAAAATTTATTAAAGGGTGATAAAGAAAAAGCAAAAGAAGTTGCTAAACAATATCATGATTTGTTTGGTGATGATTATTATATTGAGTTACAAGATCACGGATTAGATGACCAAAAACGAACTAATCCGGATTTGATTGAGATAGCCAAAGAACTTGATATAAAAATGGTTATTACAAATGACTCTCACTATTTGCATAGAGAAGATGCTGATATGCACGATACTTTGTTGTGTTTGCAAACTAACTCTAACAAAGATGATCCAAATAGATTTCATTTCGCTAACAATGAATTCTATGTAAAAACAAAAGAAGAAATGCGTGAGGCTTTCCGTTGGATGGATTCTGAAATGTTTGAAGAATGTATTAAAAATACGGAAGAAGTCGCAAATAAATGTGATTTAACTATTAAATTGCACGATGCACCGTTGCCTCACTATGAAGTACCAAAAGGTTATACTATTCCTACATACCTTAATCATTTGGTAATGGAAGGTATAAAAGAACGTTATGGAGAAAATCCTCCAGATTCAATTTATGAAAGAGCCAAGTATGAACTTGGAGTTATAGAACAAATGGGGTTCCCTGCATACTTCTTGATTACATGGGACTTTATTCACTTTGCAAAAACTCATGATATTCCTGTTGGTCCTGGTAGAGGTTCGGCAGCCGGTTCATTGGTTGCATATACATTAGGTATTACAGACTTAGACCCTATTCGACATCATTTATTGTTTGAAAGATTTTTGAATCCCGAACGTTTCACGATGCCCGATATTGATATTGACTTTTGTATTGATAGACGTAGTGAAGTTATTGATTACGTAACAAAGAAATATGGTGAAGATAAAGTTTGTCAGATTATTACTTTCTCTACTTATGCACCAAAAGCAGCATTTAAAGGTGTTGGTCGTGTATTGCAAGTTCCGTTTGCAGAAAGTAATAGACTTACTGGTTTAATTGAACCTGCTATTGAAATTGCAAAGGCAACGAATGAGAAAGCCGAATGGCTTAGAGATGCTGTTAAAGCAGAAGGTTCAGAATTTAAACAACTTTATGATGAAGATTACAAAATAATTAATCCTGAAACTCAAAAAGAAATCAGTTTTAAACGTTGGGTTGATATGGCAATAGCCATTGAAGGTTTAAAATGTGGTACTGGTACTCACGCTGCTGGTGTTATTATTTCACACGCACCTTTGGATACAATTTTGCCAGTTCAGCCATCTAAAGATGGTATTGTACAAACTGGTTATCCAAAACACGAGGCAACAGAAGTTTTAGACCTATTAAAAATGGACTTTTTGGGTTTAAGAAACCTTACAATGATTACAAAAACCGTGAAATGATAGAAAAATATCACGGTATAAAATTGGATATTAACCACGTAGAACTAGATGATAAGCCAACTTATGATATGTTATCGAAGGGTGAAACGGTCGGCGTATTCCAGTTAGAATCTCAAGGTATGATAAATCTTGTTAAACGTTTGAAACCGGACGTTTTTGAAGATTTGGGTGCGTTGGTTGCGTTGTTCCGTCCAGGTCCATTGGGTTCAGGCATGGTTGATGAATTCGTTGCAAGAAAACATGGTGAAAAAGAAATTACTTATGCTCACCCATTACTTGAACCTGTATTGAAAGATACTTACGGAACAATTGTATATCAAGAGCAAATCATGCAAGTTTTCCAAGTCTTGGCTGATTATTCATTAGGTCAAGCCGACCAAGTCCGTCGTATGATGGGTAAAAAAGATATTAAAAAGATGGAAGAACAGCGTGAAAAGTTCATTGAACGTTCAGCGAAACACGATATGAAAAAGGAAGATGCTGAAAATCTATTCAAACAAATTCTTAACTTCGCATCATATTGTTTCAACCGTTCTCACTCTGCTGCGTATGCTCTTGTTGCTTATCAGACAGCGTATTTAAAATGTCATTATCCTGTTGAATATTTATCTGCATTATTATCTAGTGTTGCAGATAGACAAGACCAAACACAGTTATATATTGAAGAAGCACAAAAATATGGTATCAAGATTTTGCCACCTGATATAAATAAATCTTATTTAGAATATACACCAGATGGTAATGATATTAGATTTGGTTTAGCAGCAATTAAAGGTGTTGGTGTAAATGTAGTTAACGCTATTATTGCTGAACGTGAAGAAAATGGCGATTTTAAGAATATTTTCGATTTCTGTAAACGTATTGACCAAAAATTCGTTAATAAAAAATCTCTTGAAGGTTTAATAAAATCAGGTGCTTTTACAAATATTGAAAAAAGTAGAAAGCAATTGTTAGATAATTTGGAATATATTTTAAGTTCTACAGCAAGAGCATCTAAGGAAAAAGCTATGGGACAAGTTAGTTTGTTTGCATCATTGCCAGAAAATAATGAGTTTGAATCTGCTCAATTCCAATTAGGTGGCTCTGATGAAGAATATCCAGACGAAATTATTCAACAATTTGAGAAAGAATTCTTAGGATTTTATGTAACATCTCACCCATTGTTCTCTATTAGAAAGAATTTGCCATTCTTAATGACTCATAAGATTTCTGAATTGAAGAATATGAAAGAAAAAGATATGGCTACTATATGTGGGTTGATTACTTCTGTTAGAAAAATTCCTACGAAAAAAGACCCATCAAAGTTTATTATTATTGCAAATATTGAGGATTTAACTGATAAGGTTGAAGTAGTTGGGTTTAATAAAGTTGTAATGGAATATGGAGATTTTATTGTTCCTGAAAATAAGGTTATTATATCAGGTAAGGTTCAACATAGAGAAGAAGGTGCAACAAGTTTGTTAATTGATTCTGTAAAACCTGTTGAAAATTCTAACTTGGTTATTATTACATTAAATCAAGAGATGAAATATGAAGAACTTGTTGGTGTAAAAGATATTTTAGCAAAATTTCATGGTTCGGATCCTGTATTATTTAAAATACCTGAAACTAATGACAAAATATTGACTAGTTCAACATTTTGGGTTAGTGCTACAAATGATTTGAAAAGTGCTATAGATAAACATTTTAGCGATAAACTCGCTGTTAGTATCAAATCAATGGATTAGAATATATCATTTACATATTCTTCTAGTTCTTTACGTTTTACTTTGATAACTTTATTTATAATTTCAGCAACATCAATATATTTTTCTTTATTTCTAAACTTGATATTTTTAAACCAACCTTTTTTTAGAGGTGCAGAAAGTATATCATTCTTTAGAGTCCAAATACTTTCAAAAACGTCTGTATCAATGAACTTGTAAACATTAGACATGTATAAAAACATTTCTTTTAAAAGTTCTTTTGTATCACTAACATTATTTAGTTTTAATGCTTTTATAAGTTCTTCAAAATATTGTTCTATTTGAGAATAATATTCGACAAGTGAAGTTTTTTTAGTTAAACAATCTTTTGTAAGATATTTAATTGAATCTTTATAACCAATATCTATCAGTTTATTACGTGTTTTTTGAGAGATGTTAAAATCTATAACGATAATGTCACCTGTTGTGATTTTTATGTAGTCAAATTTGTCATTTGCTCCAAAAATATCCATTATAAAATCGGTTGATACAGAGGTCATGCAACTATAAATTGAATTTAAAAATTCAAAAGTGTTTCCTTCTCCACTAAAATGTTCACCTTCTAATCTAAATTCAATTATTCTGTTATTTGTATTTAGATTTTTTGATAGTTTCCAAAGAGGAATCCCTTTTAGCAAGTCACCATCAACTAATTTTTTATTTTCTATTTCAACTGGTGTCATTAATCCTGGCATACTACAAGAAATTCTTACGGCTGTTGCAATTTCAAAGTCAGGGGTTTCATATGTTGAAAATTCATAGGGTTTAAATTTATTTAAATCAGTTGTTAATATTATTAGATTTTTACTAATATCATTAAATGTTACAGGTTTATTCTTACCTTTTTCATAATCTAGTCCATAGAATTTCTTTTCAATTGCTTCTCTAATCCAATTAGTAAAAATATTACCTTTGCTTAGTGCAAAATCTTTGCTAATACTAAAATGAATATCTTTAAATAATTCAAAATTCACTTGCATAAATAATTCTTTAAGTTCTTCTGTATCATATCCAACTGCAAGCAGGGCTGCTACAATCGAACCAACAGATGAACCAACTAGGGTATCTATATTAATTTTGAGTTCTTGCAATGCTTTAATAGCACCAATATAGGCAATGCCTCTAACAGCACCACCACCAAATATACATGTATAATTGCCTTTTCTATTCATAAAATTTATTATATATTATTCGGCATGTTTTTATAATCATTCATATAGACGGGGTAATTTATTTTTAATAATTTACTCATGAATATTATATTTAATTGGTTAGGGGTGATATTTTACATGTTTTTCAAATTTTAAATTAAACTATTTGAATGATTTGAAGACAAAATTGTTAAAGTTTAAAAATTTTAGTTCGTTTCATTTTGTACAGATTAAACCCCAAAATTGGAGCTAGTAATGTCAGAACAAGCAATTTTACCCTTAGAGAAAAGCTCTGAACAAGTTGTTAGTGCGTTGGATAAGGCACGAGCGGCTCATCAGAAATATATTATTAAACAACAGAATGAAGATTTAGAAAATGCAATTGGATATTATATAGAAGCAATAAAATCTGATTCAAGAGTTGCTGAACCTTATTATAGGTTGGCTAGTCTTATGTATGAAAAGGGACAAATTTCTTTAGATTCTGCTATTGAACAGTGTAAAACTGCTATCACGTTAGAACCAACAAATGTTAATGCACATATTTATGCTGGATATTTCTTATCCATGTCAGAAGATTATAAGGCAGCACAGAAAGAATTTGATTTAGCAATAAAGAATGGAAATATTAATTCTGCTCGACCAAGATTATTTTTATCAAATTTGATAAAAAGAGAAATGATGGTTGAGGGTAAAACTTTGCCAAGAATGGCGAAGTATTTATATTATTTCTTGTCAGGCAGTTTATTGCTAATGTGTGATACTGGTGCGATAAAAATGATGTTTGAAACATTATCTGATAATATTTCAGTATTTTCATATCGTACTATGGGTGCAGCATTTGAAAAAGCAAAAATGTTTACATCTGCATATAAAACATATTCTGATGGAATGTTAAAAACAGAACATGGTGATATTTTCTATAAAAAGATGGGTGATTTATCCATGTCACGTCAAGATTTGTTAGCAGGTCTTGATTGTTATAGAAAAGCATTAAAAGTTGCTCCTGATGATAGAGAAGTTTTATTGAAATTAGCAACATTGTTGCAAACTGCATTCCCTGATAGAATTGATGAAGCAATTGATTATTATAATAAATTGTTAGAATACAATATCGACAATGATAAAATCTATTATGAATTAGGTCATTTGTATTTACAAAAAGATGATAAATTAAACTCTATTCAAGCGTTTAAACTTGCGTTAAGATATGATGAAAATAACCCATATTTTAATAATTCATTGGCTTATGCTTTTGTTAGAGCAGAATTATTTGACGATGCTATTGAATATTATCAAAGAGCAATAAAACTTAATCCAGATGCACAATGGACATCTATTGTATGCCATGCTTTAGGTGCAGTATATGGTGAAGTTAAAGGTAATTTTGATGCTGCAGAAGCAACATATCAAGCAGGTTTGGTATTAGATCCATCAAATTATGACTTAATGTTATCATTAGGAGATTTGTTAATGGTTAAAGGTGAATTAGACCGTGCCATTAGAACATATTGTGATGGTATTACGTTAAATCCTGATAATTTTATGGCATACGCTAAGGCTGGATTGGCATTATGGGAAAAAGATTACGTAGAAGAAGCTGTCGTATCTTTCCATAAATCAATTGCATTAAACCCTAATTTCGAAATATCACAAAACAATTTAGGTGTTGTCTATTTAGACGGATTAAAAGCACCACAAGAAGCGATTGGATACTTCCAAAACGCTATTAGACTAAATCCTAATTATACGTTAGCATATTTTAATGCTGCTCGAGCGTATCAACAATTAGGTGAAGATACAAAAGCTGCTGAGTATTATCAGATGTCCTTGAATTTAAATAAATTAACAAATGAACTTGATGACAATGATATTACTTCACGGTTACATGATTTATTTGAATAATAAAAGATGCTGACAAATGTCAGCATTTTTTATTTACAAAAGGTTATATTTTAGCAAATTTTAATCTTCATAGATATTTACTTGGTATGAGGATTCAATCTGGATTTAGAAAAATAGTTACACCAATATTAGTTGTAGCAGGCACAATGACACCTGTAAATGTTGTATATCATAATACTGCACCTATAAAAGATGTTTTCGTAAAATCACAAAATGTTGATAATTTAAAATCTGTTAAAAACTTGATAAAAACTATGCCAGTTGTTAATGATACGAATTTTGTAGGTGGTATTACTAGAACTTATTCAAATGAGAATATTCAAAAATTAAAATCTACTATAAAAAGAAGTACTAATATTTATGACTATGCCTTACCGATAAAAAATACAAAAGATGTTTATGTTGAACCATTCGGTATGTTTTTTGCTAAACGTCCAGAGGGCAGACCTCATTTAGGACTAGATATATTTGTGTCACCTTATGCTAGAAAACCAGAACAACCTGTTTATGTTACATCTCCAATAGGTGGTGTTGTTATTTCTAATAAAAAGGCAAACCTTAATGATAATTTAGTCGCAAATTGTGTTGGAATATTAGGTGTTGATGGGAAACGTTATGCATTTGACCATTTAGCAAGACCAACAGATTATAAAACTTCTGTATCTATGCCTGAAGTTGGTACTATTGTTCAAAAGGGTGATACGTTGGGTATCGTTGGGAATACTGGCGAAACAACTTTGTGGCATTTGCATATGACAGTTTCATCAGATGAACAGCTTGCAACACAAAAGAAAAGTAAAATGTGGCAAAATGTATCTCAAATTAGTAAGTATTCCTCTTTGAGAGGACAATCTGATCCATTAAATGAAAAAGAATCTGGTATTATTGCTAAATTGTTAAATAATTATAAAAAGAGAAATTTAAAAGCGTCTGAGGATTTATTATTACCTTATGAAGGAAAACGTGAATATTTAAACAAATAGGGTAATTGTGATAAAATTATAACTATGAGGATTTTAGGTATTGATCCGGGAATGGCTATTGTCGGATATGCATTAGTAAATTTTGAAGATAATCATTTGGAGTTAGAGGCATCTGGTTCAATTCAGACAGATAAAGATATGACAACTTCAGAGAGATTGTTAGATATTTATAATGATTTATCAACAATTGTAGAACGTTATAAACCGGATTGTGCAGCAATTGAAAAACTATACTTTTTTAAAAATCAAAAAACGATAATTCCTGTAGCAGAAGCAAGAGGAGTTATATTAACTGTTTTGCAAAAATATAATATTAAATCTTTTGAATATACTCCAATTGAAGTTAAACAGGTTTTGACTGGGTATGGACGTGCTACTAAGAAAGAAGTAGAACAAATGGTTAAATATACATTAAATAGTGAAAAATTACCTAAGTTAGATGATACTGTTGATGCGATAGCAATTGCCATTTGTCATAGTAGAAATTTATTCGTCTGAGTCTGCCATTTCGCCTTCATCACTAGCAAGTTCAAGCATTCTATAAACCATATATGCACCTAATGCTACTGCTTTAGGATCTAATTCAGTATTTTTTGCAGCTTCTAAGATAGATGTGTTTACTTCAGGATTTTCTTCCTTGATGTATTGAATCATATTCTTTCTCCACATTCTTACATCTTGGAATACTTCTGCAAAAACTAATGATGATTGCTCTTCTGTGATTAATGGCAACATATATGCTCTCCTATTTATTTAGATTATATACAAAAATTCACAAATTGTATAGAGTGTTTTTATTCTTTAGGATTTTATTGTAAAATAAATTGTATAGAAGGAAGATGCTAGTATGAATTTTAAAACAGAGATAACAAAACTTCATTATGATAAAAAGGCAAAAGGGCTTTTTGTTGATTTGTTGGAGTTTTTATCAATATTTTATGGTGCTGTATCTTCTATTAGAAATACTTTGTATGATAAAAATATTTTAAAATCTGTAAAAGTAGATGCAAAGGTTATTTCTGTTGGTAATGTTACAACTGGCGGGGTTGGAAAAACTCCCGTTGTTGCAAAATTGGCACAATATTTTATAAATGAAGATGAAAAAGTTGCAGTTATAACAAGAGGTTATGGTGGTAAATTATCTAATAAAAATGTAAATCTAATTTCTGATGGTGTAAATATATATTATGAAGCAAATGATGCTGGTGATGAAGCATATTGGCATGCAGTTAATAATCCTATGTGTTGCGTTTTGACTTGTAAAGATAGAGTTAAGGCTGCAAAGTATGCTGTAGATACGCTTGGCTGTTCTGTTATTATACTTGATGATGGTTTTCAACATAGACATTTATATAGAGATTTAGATATTGTTCTAGTTGATTCAGAGCTTGCGTTTGGAAATGAAAAATTGTTACCTGCTGGACCTTTGAGAGAGGGTAAAGAAGCTTTTAATAGAATAGATAAATTAGTTGTTGTTAATAAAGGTGCAGATAGCAAAAGAGCAGAAAAGTATGCTCATATTATGAGCAAAAAATTGGATTGTAAAACAGTAGTTTGTTCAACAACTCCTGATTATATTTATAATATTTCATCAGGTGAAAGAATTGCCGCTGGTGAAGCCGTTACTGCTATTTGTGCAATAGGTCAACCTGAACAATTTTTTAGGTTTGTAGAAAATAGATTTGAAGTTATTAAAAAGATTTCTTATGATGACCATCATATTTATAAACAATCTGAACTAGATTCTATTAAGGGTACAATTGTAACAACAGAAAAAGATTCTGTTAAAATGTCTAATTTTAAAAGAAAAGATATTTACGCTATGAAATTAAAAATAGATTTAGATATAAAAACTTTGCTTGAAGATTGAGGTTAATATATGAAAAATATTGATGAAATCGTTCAAGGTTTACAAAATGCTAATCAACATCGTAGTGAATTTGTTAATTTGATGGAAGAATTCAAAAATCCATATTTAGTTTTGATTGCTTGTATATTAAGTTTGCGTACGAATGATAAAACAACTTATCCAGCTACATTAAGAATGTTAGAATTAGCCAAAACTCCGGCAGAAATGTCAAAAGTTAGAGTTGAAGATTTGGAAAAAGCAATCTATCCAGTAGGTTTTTATGCGAATAAAGCAAAGCAAATAATTGAATTATCAAAACGTATTGTAGATGAATATAATTCAGAAGTTCCAAATACGATTGAAGAATTAGTAAAATTTAACGGTGTTGGACGTAAGACTGCAAATTTAGTATTGGCAAAAGGCTTTGATATTCCTGCAATATGCGTAGATGTTCATGTGCATAGAATATTCAATCGTTTGGGGTTAATTAAAACAAAAAATCCAGAAGAAACAGAGTTTAAATTAAGAGAAGAATTACCTAAAAAATATTGGTTGGATATAAATACGTTATTAGTAACTCATGGACAAAATGTTTGTAAACCAACAAAACCATTATGTGATAAATGTCCGATTGCTCAATATTGTAAGAAAGTTATTTAGTTTTATTTTAGTTTGTTAACAATTTGCCAAAAATATTATTATTGTTACGATAATAGTATGGCAAAGATTTTATTAGTTTCAGATAATAGAGATATACAAACAAAGTTTCAGACAACTTTGCTTAATCATGAATTTATAATAGCCGTTGATGAAATGACTATTATGGATGTGATGAAAGTAGAAGCACCTGATATTGTTGTTTTGGATTCTGATTCTGATAATGCTGATTTAAAATCTATTTATCGTAAGATTAAAGATTTTGAAACAATTATTATGTTATTGATGGGTGAAAAAGAATTTTCTCCAGAAATTCAAGCAGGTGGACATTTGTTTGTATCAATGCCTATCAATTCTATTTTGTTAAAATCAACTATTAATGCTGGTTTGAAAGCAAAAAAATCTTTGCAAAAATTAGCAAAATCAAACCAAGAGCTTGCCAATAGTCTTTATCAATTAAACGTTCTGTATAATTCAAGTTCTCAGTTGGCAGGTAGTTTAAATCGAGAAAAACTCATTGATATTATGAATGAGGGTATTGATAAGTCTTTGAATTCCAACGTTTCTTGTACATTATCTTTTAGAGATAAACAAACTCCTGTGTTGTTGATTAATTCAAATTATAAATTATCTGATAGATTGATTGAAGCTTTAAAATTGAGAGCAGTTTTGAATTATAAAAATTCACATATTGATAATACAAAATCCTTCAATATTGACGATATAGAGGTTGAAGAAACTGTTAAATATTCTATAAATGAGTATGATTTTAAAATTTTAAATTATCAAAAATTGATTTCATATATTATTGTAGATGACAAGTGTTATGGTTATTCTGAAATTTTTAGAGAAAAAGAATTTACTTCTGATGATTCAAAATGTTTTCAAACATTGGTAAACCAAGTTACATTGCCTTTAAAGAGTGCAATTTTATATCAAGAGATTACAGAGAAAAATATAAAATTGGCTAAACTTGAAAGGCTAAAATCAGAATTCATTTCAATTGTATCTCATGAATTAAAAACGCCATTAACATCTATAAAAAATTCATTGGATATTGTTGCTAGTGGTAAGGCTGGTGAAACTACTGAACCTATGAAAAAATTCTTAGATATGGCAAAACGTAATGTTAAAAAATTATCTAAGATTATTAATGATTTATTGGATATGTCTAAGATTGAAGCAGGAAAAATGGATTATACATTTAAACAAACATCTATTGTTCCTGTAATAAACGATATAAAAATGAGTTTGGCTCAAATCGCAAAACAAAAAGATTTAACCTTGAACGTTGATATTGAAGAAAATTTAAAAGATGTTTATGCTGATAGTGATAGAATTGAACAAGTATTAACAAATTTGGTATCAAATGCTATTAAATTCTCTCCAAATAATGGTTCAATAAATATTTCTGCAAAAGTTGTAAATTCTTCTGATATTGTTGTTGAAGATTGTTTCAAAAAACAAATTCAACAATTAAATGGTGAATATGTTCAAGTTAGTGTAGCAGATAGTGGTATTGGTATTGAAAAAGATGATTTAATTCACGTATTTGATAAGTTTGAACAGATAGAAAACTCTTTATCTAGAGAAGTTGGTGGCTCTGGTTTAGGTTTATCAATTGCAAAACAACTAATCTCATCTCATAATGGTGTGATTTGGTGTGATAGTATTATAAATAAAGGTTCTGTTTTCTCATTTGTAATACCTGTTGCTAGTGAAAAATCTAGATTTTTACTAGCTGAAAAACAACTTTTACAAGAAGCAAAAATTAAAAAAGTTAATTTGATTGCATTAAGGATTAAATCTAAACAAGAGAATATTAAGAATTTGTTAGAAGAAGATGAATTATGGTCTTTGTATAATAAACGTGATTCATATTTTGGATTAGAAGGTTCTTATTATTTGTTAAAAGTAGCTTTGTTTGATGAAGATGTAAAAGTTGGAAAAATAATAGAAGATAAAATAAATTCGTTAATATCGTTACAAAAAGAAAAGTATGAAAATTGTGATATAATATACTCATACGAGGTTGAAGAGGTGTCTGATGAAAAAAATTCTTATTGTTGATGATGAACAGGATATTGTTGAAAGCTTAAAATTTGTATTAGAAGCTGAAGGTTATGAATGTTATACAGCATTTAATGGTGATGATGGTTTAAAATCTGCTAAAGAAATCGTTCCAGATTTGATTTTGTTAGATATTATGATGCCTAAAATGAATGGTTATAAGATTAGCAGATTATTGAAGTTTGATAATAAATATAAAGATATACCGATTATAATGTTAACTGCTCGCTCTCAAGAAGAAGATAAATTGATTGGTGAAGAAACTGGAGCAAATGAGTATATCACAAAGCCTTTCGACTTGGATTATGTAGTTAGTAAGGTTAATCAATATTTGAAGGATTAGTAATGGAAACAATTACAAATAAAACTTTAGAAAAATTAAAGTATGAGTTAGTTAGAGATGGCTTGGTTGAGTATGATGTATTAGATAAGGCTCAAAGACTTGCTGCTTCTGAAAACATTAATATTGGACAAGCGTTGATTTCATCTGGTGTTTTGGATGAAGCTACTTTGTTGAAGTTTTTAGAAAAAAAATTACATATACCTTATGTAAATTTAGAAGATTATTCTTTAGATACAAAATGTTTAAAGTATATCAATTTTGCTGATGCTAGAAAATATAATGTAATTCCGTTGTTTAAAATAGAAGATGTTTTAACTGTTGCAATGGCAGATCCATTAGATTTATTTGTAATTGATAAAATTGTAGAATCTGCAGAGTGTTCAATAGAACCTGTTATTTCATCAGAGGCTAGTATTTTGGCAAAAATTGATGCTTATTATAGCACTCCAGATACAGTTGATAAAATTTACACATCAACTTCTGATTCAGGTTTTGATTGGAGAGATGAATTACATAGTGAAGATTTAAGTGAAGAACATATTCAAAAAATTATAAGAGCAATTTTAAAACAAGCGATTATAGAAAATGTTCATGAATTGTATTTTGAACAATCAGATGAAGGTTTAAATCTTATTTTTAAACAACAAAATAGATTTGAAAATAAAGGCTCAATACCTTACATTTTGGTATCATCATTTGTTTCAAAATTGAAAATGTTGTCAAACCTTGATCCATCTGTGTGTGAAGTTCCACAGTTGGGTAAATTATGTTTTAAAGTTGATGAAATAACTTTAATAGCAAGTATTTCAGCATTCCCAACAATTATTGGTGAAAGAATTGCTTTGAAAATTTATAAACCACCAATGGAATTGTCTGCTTTAATTCATGATGAAAGACAAAAACAAATTTTACATAAAGAATTAGATTCTCCAGGTATTGTACTTGTATGTGGTGCTCAATTGAGTGGTAAAACACATGTTATTTATTCATTATTACTTGAGGCTGCAAAAACAAATAAGAATATTATGACTATAGAATCAATTTCTAAGTATGATTTAAAAAATGTAAATCAATGTGAATTGAATGAAAATGTTGGATTTAATTTAGATAAAGCTTTGAGATTTATTGAGTTTCAATCACCTGATATGATTTATATTGAGGGTGTAAAATCTAAACATGCTTTTGATTATTTCTCTGAACTTGTTTATAACAACAAAACTGTTATAACAGAATTTTTGGCTAATAATATGACCGATTTGAGAGAAAAATTATCATATCCAGATTTTCAGTCATTTAAGTCTTTGATTTCTTGTATGATATTTATTCATTCAAAAGATAGTATTGAAGTTTTTGATAAAGATAAAATCCAAAAATATCTGGCATGATGTTATTTTAAATAATCATCAAACTTTTTATCAATAACTTTGTATCCACAACCTTCGTGTAATTTTGCTTTGTAGAGTATTTTCTTTGCAGGGTATTTTCTGCACATAGGTAATCTGTGTTCGTAATCAGAACATAAGCCATCTTTTGTTACGTATTTACAAGCAAATATTAAATTTCCATCGTTATCTTTACCTTTTATATAAAATCTTTTGTATGCTGGAAATAAAAGTTGCATGAATTTAAATTCTTTTTCTGTGTATGTGTCAAAACTATACATATAATTGCAACATTTTCCACATTTTTTGCATTCACCAACTACATCATATTCAATTCGTTCTGGAACGAAGTATGATAAAAATTCATTTTTAATATTTTCTAGTAAATCTAATAACATTACTCTGTACCAATTGATATTTTTTTGATAAAATAATATCATACTTGAGGAGTTTTAACAAAATATGTCTAGATATAATAAACGTGGATATGATGATTTTAGAACAAGAGTTTCTAGAAATTCTTATGATGAAGAAGATTCAATCTTTGATACATTCAAAAGATTGTTAATACTAGGTACTGCAATTTGTTTAGGTGGATTAGTATCATTACAAGCATACTTGATGATGGTACCTCCAATAGCAAATTTGTCTGATTTTCGTCCTAATATGGTAACTACATTTTATTCAGCAGATGGTGAAGTTATAAAAACATTTAACGCTTGTACTTTCTCTAAGGTTAGTATAAGTGATGTTCCAAAACAATTACAACAGGCTGTAATTGCAACAGAGGATAAAAATTTCTATAATCACCATGGCTATGATTTACTTGGGTTATCTCGTTCAATGATAGAAAACGTTATTGCTGGTCATGTAGTACAAGGTGGTAGTACTATCACTCAACAGTTATCAAGAATGTTATTCTTATCAAATGAACAAACATATTCTAGAAAATTAAAAGAAATTATTATTGCAGCAAAAATTGAAAAATCTTTGAGTAAAGACCAAATCTTAGAAATGTACTTAAATAATGTATATTTAGGTTCTGGTGCTTATGGTGTTGATGGTGCTGCACAAACATATTTTAATAAGAAATTAAATCAACTTACATTGGGTGAAATGGCATTGATAGCAGGTCTTCCACAGGCTCCATCTGTTTATTCACCTTTTAATAATCCTGAATTGGCTAAAAAACGTCGTAATAAAGTTTTGGAACGTATGTACAAAATGAATTATATTGACAAAGCGACAATGGAAGCTGCTCAAGCAGAACAAATTCATTTAACATCTGTCCCAAAGTATTACACGCTAAATAAAGCACCTTATTTCTGTGATTATGTAATGCGTGAACTTGCACGCTTAGGCTTTACAGAACAAGAAATTACTTCTGGTGGTTATAAGATTATTACAACACTTGATTATAAAGCACAAATAAAAGCAAATGAAGCATTAGTTAGAGATTTGAATGCTTGGGGCTTGAGTGGTGTTAAAAACCAAGCTGCAATATTCTCATTTAGTCCAGTAGATGGCAAAATTTTGGTTTATGCAGGTGGTAAGAATTACGCAGAGAGTCAATATGATAGGGTTACCCAAGCAGTTAGACCTCCAGGTTCTGCATTTAAACCATTTATTTATACTGCAGCAATTCAAAAAGGCTTAACTCCTAATGATATGATTGATGATACACCATATCGTTTAGGTAATTGGGCACCTCATAACTATGGTAATAAATATAGAGGTAGAATACCATTATATAAAGCATTGATGATTTCATCTAACGTTTGTGCTGTTCGTTTGATAGAATATGTCGGAGTTCGTGCAGTTATTCAAGTTGCAAGAGTTATGGGTATCAATACACCTTTACAATATGATTATACTATTGCATTAGGTTCAAATGGTGTTAAATTATTTGAATTAACAAGAGCGTATGGTATTTTTGCTAGTGGTGGTTATAAGGTTGAACCTTATGCTATTGAACGTGTTGAATCTTCTCGTGGTAAGATTTTATATTCTGCACCAAGAGCAAGAGTAGAAAAAGTATTAGAAACAGATGTTGCTGCGGCAATGACTTCAATGTTGAAGATGGTTATTAAACATGGTACAGGTATGGCTGCAAATATTGGCAAACCTTGTGCTGGTAAAACAGGTACAACAGATGATTATAAAGATGCTTGGTTTGTTGGTTATACACCTAGTGTTGTTACCGGTGTTTGGGTTGGTAACGATGATAATACAAAAATGGGTGGTTTGACTGGTGGTACTGTTCCAGCGATTATCTTTAGAGATGTTATGCGTCAAGCAACTGAACCTTTTGGTAACGAAGATTTTGGCTATCCTGATATGCTAGCAACAAAATCTGGTGGTAGAACTGTTTCACAATTAACAAATCCAAAT
Organism: Cyanobacteriota bacterium; assembly: GCA_050873965.1. GTDB lineage: Bacteria > Cyanobacteriota > Vampirovibrionia > Gastranaerophilales > Gastranaerophilaceae > UBA2883. The sequence continues at coordinate 71,584 of JBNMJS010000001.1, forward strand.
GTTTCACCAGCTAAATATCATGATGATACTGATGAAACGGCACCAACAGAAGATGTTGTTCATGTTAATAGTTATCAGCCTCAGATGAATGAGAGAGTGTTGAATTCTCAACAAAATACTCAAACCCAAAATAGAAACGCTATTCCACAGACAACACATCCACCTATACCAACGGCTGGACAAGATTTTAATTATTAGATAGGAATTTATTATGGAAAATATGGAATTTATAAAAGATTTAAGTGCAGGTGCGACTATTTCTCAATCTGCAAAATTATATAAGACTCAAGATATAATTGATTATACATCATCTGCTGATTTGGCTTATGCTGATATTATTAATTTAACTTTAGCAATGAATGTTTTATCAGAATTTTATGATGTTTGTGCAACAGTATTAGTTAAAAATAATACTTTAACAGGTGTTGCTCTTGGTGCAACAATGATTGAATCTTTTGAAAAAGCAGTTGATTGCAACCCTATAGATTCAATTTGTGGAGTTGTAGCGTTTTCTAAAAAATTAACTATTGATATTGCAAGATTATTAACTTCTCAACATTTGGTTGTTGCTCCAGAATTTGATAATGAAGTAAAGGATTTGTTTGATAATAAAAAGATTAAATTCGTTGAAATACATACTCCTTTAAAGGAATATAGAAATTATCTTACAGAGGAAATTTCTGTAACACCATTTGGTACAATTGTTCAAGATAAAAATAAAAAAGAATTGGATAAAGAATCTTTCAAAGTTGTATCAAAAACAAAACCAACAGTAGAACAAATAGAAGATGCTATTTTTGCTTGGAAAATTACAAAATATATTTGAAGTGCAGGTGTTGTTGTTGCAAAAGATTTCAAAATGACTGGTATTTCTCAAGGATTACAAACTCCAGCGTTTGAATATGCTTTGAATGTTGCATGTGACAATGCAAAAGAAGCAGTTCTTGCATCAGATGTTCCATTATCTATACATGATTTGAATGTGGCTGTTCAAGATAGAATTTCGTTAATTATTCAACCTGGTGTTTCTCCAGAGGTTTTAAAACAGGCTGATAAATTTAATGTTGCTATGATTACCACTGGTATTTCAAACTTTTCAATTGTTTAAAAAGTTTGTAAACATTTGTTAAAATAATGCAATTTTCATATATAAAAATACTTTATATAAGTGTGTGTAAGTAGTTATTATATGAAGGTATTGTAAAGTATGGCAGCTGGAATAGCAAATCCTTTAAGAATGTGTATCTTTAGTATCATGAACAATGAAAAAGCTCATGATTCGTTAAGAACTGATACAAAAGAAAGAGGTTTGGTTTCAATTCTTCAAATGAAGAATTCTGCAAGCGAAGCTATGGAACTTGCGCATGGTCACAATGGAAGAGTGGCAAATTGTTTAAATGGTATGTCAGAATCAATTAAAGATGCTAGAGAAACTAGTAAAATCTTTAATGGTGTTTGCAAAGGTGTAAATGTTGTATCAGATTGGGTTAACCCAATTTTGGTAGTAGCAAGTGGTGTTAGAGTTTATAATGCTGATGATAAACAATCTGCTTTATTGAAAGAAGCAGGTGCAATGAGTTGTATGTTTGCAGCTGAGGGTTTCACAAAGAAAATGCTTGGTTTGAATAAAGGTACAACTGCACAGTATAAAAATTATAAATTCATGAACGATATTGCAGAAGGTGTAAAGAAATTCTGTTCTAATACAAAATATTTAAAAAATATTCCATCAAATAGAATTGGTGGTGTTTTAAAAGGCTTAGCATTTATTGCCGCTTCTTGTGGAGGCTTCGAAATCGGTAGTAGAATTGGTAAGGCTATTGCTGATGAAACAACTGCGAAAACTTATGCCGAAAAACATGCTTTGGCAAAACAACCTACTGATAAAGATGCTACAAAAGAATTTGTTTCTTAATTATATTTATTTGTAAATCTTCTGTATTCATGTCTATTTTTGTTTTATAATACCTATGTTAGTTTAGGGAATTATTGGAGAGTTCATGAAGATAGATATTGATAAATTGATTAGTTATGCTAAAGGCTTGGTTAATGCTAAGATTCTTGTCGTTGGTGATTTAGCATTAGATGAAATGGTGTATGGTGATACAGAACGTATTTCTAGAGAAGCACCTGTATTGATACTTAGACATACTCATACAAACTTAATTTTGGGTGCAGCATCAAACGCTGCTCATAACGTTGCTACTATTAATAATGGTAAGGTTAGCGTAATTGGTGTCGTTGGTGATGATTACCAAGCGAATGATTTACGTACGTCATTCGAAGATGCAAAAGTTGATTGTTCTCATTTGGTTGTTGATAGTACAAGAAAGACTGTTACAAAAACTAGAATATCAGGTTCTTGTTTTCAATCTATTACTCAACAAATTGTCCGTATTGATAGACAATCTTCTGAACCTATTTCAAAAGAAACTGAGGCAAAGATTCTTGAACAATTAGAACTTGCTATACCTGAACATGATGCTGTTATTTTATCAGATTATCATATCGGTACTTTGACTGATAAGGTTATTGCCAAAGCGATTGAATTATGTAAAAAAATGAATAAAAAAGTTATTGTTGATGCACAAAAAGACTTGCAAAAGTATAAAGGCATTACTTCAATGACTCCAAACTTACCAGATACACAAAAACATGTTGGATTTTTTGTGAAAAATAATGATGATATGCATCGAGCAGGTATAAAGTTGTTAGCAGATACAGATGCAGATTGCGTATTGATTACTTGTGGTGAAGAAGGTATGGCTTTGGTTTCTGGTGATAAGAAAATGACAAGAATACCTGTATTTAATAAATCAAAAGTATTTGATGCTACTGGTGCTGGTGATACTGTTACTGCATTATATTCATTAGCATTAGCAAGTGGTGCAGAACCTGTTTATGCTGCAATTATCGGTAATATTGCAGCAGGTATTGTTATTAAGCAGTATGGTTGTGCAACAACTACAATTGACGAGTTGTTAGACTTTATTGAACAAAATAGAAAGAAATTAGATACAATAAATATTGGAGAATATGATGAATAGAAGAATTGTTGATATTATTATCGTTATTGGTTTATTATTAGTAATTTTTGTTGGTATTATCACAGCAAAACACATGCGTGCTACTGCTTCTAAGCAAATTGAAGCAACTTCTCAAATTGAATTTGATGTATTCTTGAGAAGTGTTACTTTATCAACAACAGAATGTCCTGTGAAAGTTGGTGATAAGACATTTATAAGTATTAGAAACGTTCCTTATAGTGATTTAGATGTTATAGGTGTTAAGTTTGAACCTAAAAGAATTGTATTGCCTGTAAAAGGACCAAAAGGTTATATAGTTGCAGTTGATGAAGGTCAATTTGATACTTATGATATTATTGTAAGAGTTAAAGATAAAGCACAAATTACAAAAGACGGTGCTGTAGTTGGTGGAAATAAAATCAAGATGGGGATGCCAATTACATTAGAGGGTAAAACATATAAATTTACCGGTTCTGTTTCAGATATAAATATTTTAAATGAAGAGGATTAGTATAATTTATGTTAATAAATGATGTATTGAATTTTATTCATAAATACACAGATAGTTTATATAAAAATAGTGTAATATTGAAAAATCTTGATAATGTGATATTAGGATTTATATTGTTGACTTTTATATTTGCAACTTTTATGAATTCTGATATTATAGGTTATTTTGCATTATGTTCAGTTGTATTAACTGTGTTTAGAATAATTTTTACACCAAATGATAATTTTAAATGTGAAAAGTTTGAGTTATTTTTATTAGCATTTTTTATGTTGTGCTTGATTAGTGTTGCTGGTTCAACTCTTTTATATCTTAGTTTAAAAGGATTTTTAAAGACTTTTATTTATTTAAGTTTTTATTTATCTGTTGTACATCATTTAAAATATAATAGTAAAAATATTATTCCTATTTTAATTACGATTGCGTTGTGCGTGAGTGCTGAATCTTTTATAGGAATTACTCAAAGTTTTGGACAAGTTGATGAAATTTCAGGTTGGCAAGATATGTCAAACTTGAATCCAGAAGAGGTTATTACACGTGTATATGGAACATTGTTACCTTTAAATCCAAATCTATTAGGTGGTTATTTTGTATTATCAATTCCAGCTGTAATTGGGTTATGTGGATATTATCTTTATGCAAAGAGATATATTTTATCAATAATTTTTGCCGTGTTGTCATTGGTTTGTTGTTCTGTTTTATTTTTGACAGGTTGTAGAGGTTCTTATTTAGGACTTTTTGCAATATTAGCAACATTATTTGTTATTTCTTTAAAATTCTTTTGGAATAAATATAAGAAATTATATATGACAGTATCGGCAGCGATTGTTGCATTTGGAACATTTGCAATTGTGGCAGTTACTCCATTAAGAATGAGAGTTATATCTATATTTGCAATGCGTTCAGATAGTTCTAATTCTTTTAGATTTAATGTTTATAAAGCATCTATACAGATGTTTAAAGATAATTGGTTGTTAGGGATTGGACAAGGTAATCAAAATTTTAGAGAAATATATGGATTGTATATGAAAACAGGTTTTGATGCGTTGAGTTCTTATAATATTTATTTAGAAACAGCAGTTGAAAGTGGTATATTTGCTTTAATTGCATTTCTTGGATTTTTATTTACTTTATTATTTGAAGCATTTAAATATATAAAAAATTCTGATAATTTAAAAAATATTATTTTTGTATCAATTCCAGTATTATCTATAATTGGTACAATGGTTCATGGTATGGTTGATACAGTATTTTTTAGACCACAAAATCAAATCGTATTTTGGACAATGATTGCAATTCTATCAAATAGATTGTATGTAAAAGAAGATATTTAAGTAATGTAGTAACAATATGTAAATACATTTTGTTATGTCGTTATTTTATGTTAAAATTTGAAAAACGGAGTAAGAAAATGATAACAGTAAAAGACGTAGAACACGTAGCAAAGTTAGCAAGATTAGAGTTAACTGAAGCTGAAAAAGAAAAATTCGCAACACAACTTGGTGATGTTTTGAAATATGTTGAGCAAATGAACGAAGTTGATACTTCATCTGTTGAACCAATGGCACACGCTGTAGATTTCGTGAACGTTATGAGAGATGATGTTGTTAAATATGAACAAACAAAAGAAGAACTGATGAAGAATGCTCCTGATGAAGAGGATGGGTTCTTTAAAGTTCCAAAAATTAATTAAGTTTTTAAATCGGGGGACTTTTCCCCCATTTTTTGTATTATGCGTTTATAAGGGGAGTGTATGACTAAGTTTATATTTATTACCGGTGGTGTTGTTAGTTCACTTGGTAAGGGAATTATTGGAGCATCTTTGGGTAGATTGTTACGTTCAAAGGGGTTTAGTGTAGCAATTCAGAAGTTTGACCCTTATATAAATGTCGATCCTGGAACAATGAGTCCATTCCAACATGGAGAAGTTTTTGTTACTGATGATGGTGCAGAAACAGATTTAGATTTAGGACATTATGAACGTTTTATTGATGCTAATTTTAGTCAAATAAGTAATGTTACATCTGGTAGTGTTTATCAAACGGTTATAAAAAAAGAACGTCGTGGTGATTATTTAGGTGCAACAGTTCAAACTATTCCTCATATTACAAATGAGATAAAATCAAGAATATTTAAAGCACAAAAACATTTCCAAACTGATTTTCAAATTATTGAAATCGGAGGTACTATCGGTGATATTGAAAGTTTACCTTTTATTGAAGCGATAAGACAATTTAAAACAGAAATTGGTATAGGTAATGCTATAAATATTCATTGTACGTTGTTGCCATATTTGCCAACGTCAGGAGAGTTAAAAACAAAACCTTCTCAACATAGTGTAAATGTTTTAAGAAGTTATGGTTTGCAACCAGAAGTATTAGTTTGTAGAACTTCAAAACCTATTCCAAAGACAGAAAAAGAAAAATTAGCGTTATTCTGTTCTGTACCAAAGGAAGCAGTTATTGAATGCCGTGATATGAAAAGCATTTATGAAGTTCCATTAGCATTAGATGACCAGCATTTTGCGGAAGTTGTTTTAAAATTATTGCAAACAGATGATAGAGAAACAAATTTAGAGTCTTGGAAACAGTTAGTTGATAAAATTAAAAACCCTAAAAAAACAGTTAAAATCGCTATTGCTGGTAAATATACAAAATTGTCAGATGCTTATATTTCTGTTGTTGAATCTTTAAAACATGCAGGTTACAAAAATGATGCAAAAATAGAAATTAAATGGATAAATTCTGAAGACTGTAACGATTATAGTCATTGTAAATCGTTGTTTAAAGATGTACAAGGATTAGTTGTTCCAGGTGGATTTGGTGTTCGAGGTATTGAAGGCAAATTAAATGCAATTAGATATGCTCGTGAAAACAATTTACCATTTTTAGGTTTATGCTTGGGTATGCAATGTGCAGTTATTGAATATGCTCGTAATGTAGTAGGGTTAAAAGGTGCTAATTCAAAAGAATTTGATGAGGGTGCTACATATCCTGTTATTGATTTAATGCTTGAACAGAAAAATGTAAAAGGGTATGGTGGTACAATGCGTTTAGGTGCTTATGATTGTATTATCAAAAAGGGTTCTGTTGCTGAAAAGGCTTATGGTGCAACAAAAATTTCTGAACGTCATAGACATAGATATGAAGTTAATAATGAGTATTTAAAAAGAATTGAAGATGCTGGATTGGTATTTTCGGGCATGTCACCAGATGGTATGTTAGCTGAAATGGTAGAAATTCCTGAAAATGATTGGTTTGTTGCTTCTCAATTCCACCCTGAATTCAAATCAAGACCTGATAGACCACATCCATTGTTCTTAGGCTTGATTAATGCAGCAGTTAAAAGATTAGAAAAGTAGTGAGGTTTTAATAATGAAACAGCTTGAAATTTATTTAGATAAAGATATTGATACAGAATTGATTAAATCAAAAAAAATCGCAGTTATTGGCTTTGGTTCACAAGGTTATGGTCAATCTATGAATTTGAAAGATTCTGGATGTGACATTGTTTTAGGATTACGTCTAGGTGGACAATCTGATACAAAAGCTAAAGATTATGGTTTTAGAACAATGTCTATTGAAGATGCAGTTAAATATGCTGATATTGTTCAAATTCTTATTCCTGATGAAATTCAAGCACAAGTATATGAAAAACAAATTAAACCATATATGAGAGCAGGACAATATTTAATGTTTTCACATGGTTTCAATATTCATTTTAAGAAAATTGTTCCACCTGCTGATATTAACGTAATTATGGTAGCACCAAAAGGTCCTGGACATACAGTACGTAGTGAATATCAACAAGGTAAAGGTGTACCTTGTTTGGTTGCAGTTGAACAAAATCCATCTGGAGATGCTTTAGATGTTGCGCTTTCTTACGCATCTGCTATTGGTGCTGGTAGAGCAGGTATTTTGGAAACTAACTTTAGAGAAGAAACTGAAACCGATTTGTTTGGTGAACAAACTGTAATTTGTGGTGGTGTTGCTGCTTTGATTAAAGCTGGTTTTGATGTTTTGGTGTCTGCTGGTTATTCTCCATATATGGCTTATTTAGAAGTTTGTCACGAAATGAAGTTGATTGTTGATTTGATAAATCAAGGTGGTTTAAATGATATGAGATATTCAATTTCAAATACTGCTGAATATGGTGATATGACAAGAGGTCCTAGATTGATTGATGATAGCGTTAAAGATGAAATGAAACGTATTTTAAAAGATATTCAATCAGGTGCTTTTGCCGATGAATTCTTGAACGAAATAAATGGCGATAGAAGTTTATTCAATGCATTGCGTGCTGACAATCAAAATCATTTGATGGAAAAAGTGGGTGCAGAAATTCGTTCTAAATTTATTTGGAATCGAGATAATAGAATTATTGATAGAACACGTAATTAGGAGATATAGATGTTTAGTACAACAGTTATATATGAAGTATTATCTTATAGCGTTGGCGATACAAAAGCCGGTACAAAAATGGGTAAACTTCAATTAAAGAATACAGAAGATAGCACAACTTTAAATTGTATTTTATGGGAAGAAACTATAAATAGATTAGACGTAAAATTATTTAGAGTTGGTAATCTTGTTAGAATTGTTTCAGCAACTTTTAATGAACGTTTTAATAATTGTTTAATTTCTTCATTAGAATTGATAAAAGAAGCAAAAATGGGTTTATCAGAAGATGAACGTGAAGAAACTTATTCAAAAATTATTGATAATTTAAAACTGATTAAAGATGACAAATTAAGAAATTTTGTTATTGATTATTTTGAAAAACATTCTGAAAAAATAAAATTATCACCTGCTGCAAAAACAATGCATCATAACTTTATGGGTGGTTTATTGGTTCATACCTTAGAATGTATTGAATTGGCAAAGAGTGTTATGAATTCATTATATCAAGATATAAATCCTGATTTTGCGATTGCTGCTTGTGCATTGCATGATATTGGTAAAATTTATGAATATACAATTGATTCAGAAAATGGCTTGATAGATTATGATGATGCGTTTAAAAAAGAATGGTTTACACACTCACAATATGCATATTCATTATGTATGACGAATGGTTTTAAAGAAGTTGCTAAAATGATTGCGGCTCATCATGGACGTATTGAATGGGGTGCTATTTTAGATTTAAATGAAAAAGATTTAGAGCCTTATGTTTATTTTGTTCATCACGTTGATGATTTATCAGCGAAATTTGGCAAAATAAGTGCTGGAATGTTGTAGTTTTTTTGTTTTTGATATAATGAGAACATTATTCAAAGGAGTAAAGAAGTGAAAGTAAGTGTAAAAGTTCCTGCCACATCAGCAAATATCGGACCTGGTTTCGATTGTTTGGGAATGGCATTACCTATATATAATATTGTTACTATTGATGAAACTGTTCTTCCAGGAACAGGTGTTGAAATCAATATTTTATCAGAAGAAGAAAATGTTGATAATTTGATTATAGACCATATCCCTAGAGATGAAAATAGTGTTGTATATAAGGCTGTCGAACTTTTATATAATTCAATTGGTCAAACTCCATCTGAATTGAAGATAAATATTCAAACATCAATCCCTGTTACTAGAGGATTGGGAAGTTCAGCTGCTGTAATTGTTGGGGCATTAGTTGCTGCTAACAAATTATTAGGAGAACCTGCTGATGAGTCTGCACTACTTTCTATTGCAACAGAAATAGAAGGTCACCCAGATAATGTTACACCTGCTATTGTTGGTGGACTTGTTATGTCTTCATTAGAAAATGATGGCAGTATTGTTTATAGAAAATTAGATTGGCCTGATGATTGGGCTATTACAGTTTGTATTCCTGATGTTGAATTAGCAACTGAAATTTCTCGTTCAGTTATTCCTAAGGAAGTTCCTTTAGAAGATGCTATTTTTAACCTAAAAAGAATGGGTATGTTTGTTAATGCTGTTAATAAACATGATTCTGATTTGATGAAATTAGCGTTAACTGATAGATTACATCAACCTTATCGTGCGAAATTGGTTCCTGGTTTAAAAGAATTGACAGAAGCATTTAAACATGAAGAAGATGTTCTAGGTTGTGTTTTGAGTGGTGCTGGTTCATCAATGTTAATTATTTCTAAAAATAATATTGTTGAAAAAGTTACATCTACAACTTTAGAAATTATGGAAAATCTAAATGTTAAGGCTGATGTTCGTAATTTAAAAATTGAACAAAACGGTGCAACTATTATTGAATAATTTTATTATTCTTTGTGATGATGCTTATTGCAATCCATTATATTGTTAAAGTTATTGATGATGTCTTCATCATGATATTTTAGTGCGTGTTCTGTTCTGTCGTGTAAGTCTATCAAGTGATAGTGCATTGATATTTCCAAATCTATTAGTGCAATGTTGTATCTGTATAGTGAATTTACGTATTCTGTTAGTGCATCGTAGTATGAAATTCTTGCATTCTGTAATTCTAATTGATTCATTTTATTAGATTTGTAATCATTTATTGTAAGTTTAAGGTTATCAGATGCATTTTCTAATCTTTTTTGCGCAATTGGTATTTCTGCTTCTGTTTTATCGACATTGTTTAAGGCTTTTTGAACTTGGAAATATAAATCTTTTTTAAATTTATCAATTTCTGTATCTGCAAGGTTTATTTGTGCCGAAGCACCTTTAAGCTCATATCTTAATTCTTGTGCATTTAGTGATGAGGTTAAATTTACACCTATTGCTAAATCGTTATTTGTATAGTGGTTGGTATTTACAAGATTGTAACCGACATCAGCATTGAGTTCTGGATAATATGAACGTTTAACAACTAATAGGGCTTGCTCCATTGCTTTTTTTGTAGAGATAAGTACTTGCAAATCTGGACTATTTTCATACGCAATTTGAATAGCATTATCAAAATTGAAATGTGCGTGTTGCAGGATTGTGTCATCTTTATTTATTTTTGCTGTAAATGGAGTCTTTTTTACATTAGACACAAATTTATAACAATTGTTTTTGTTTGTATATTCATTATTATATGTCTGAGTTTCGCTGATTTTATAGTTTGGAGCATTTAGTAAATACATAGAATTGTTTAAGTCAGCTTTTGCATTTTTTGCAATTGTTTCAGCTTCAATGATTTTTTCTTCTATTTTATATTGCTCAGTTTCAGCGTTTATTAAATCTGTTCTATTTTTTTTATTTGTTTTGATTTGTTCTTTTATTTCAGAAATAATTTGTTTATTTATTTCTGAATTTGTTTTTTCTGCTTGCAGTAGTGATAATGTGTTTAAATAATTATAATATTTTGTTTTTATATCAAAAACGGTTGTACAAACACTATCCATAAATTGGTATTCAGCACCGATTTTGTAAAATTCTTCCATTTTTATTTTTGCACTAGTTCTACCAAAGTCCCATATCATTTTATTTAAAGATACGCCTACACTTGGTAGTTCTCGGTATATGGAGTAGTATTGAGTATGACTTGAATTATTTTGTTGACCGTATCCAACGCCAGCATTAAGTGTTGGAAAATATGCAGACTTTGCGACACCAACATTGCTTTTTGCAATATCAAGATGATATTTGTATAATTTTATTATTGGACTATTTTTTAATCCAATAGAAATACAGTCTTGTATAGTTATAATTGTACCATCTTTGATTTCTTTTGGTGGTTTAGAACCGTGATGACAACAGCAACAATCACAATGCGAAGTATTATCTTCTTCAATAGCATACGCTGAAGAAAAATTAACACAAAATATTATAGATAATATTATGATAGTTTTTGTTGTATCTAATAATCTGTTCATAGATTAAATGATTTTATACAAGACCTTCCTTAACTGCTTTAACAGCTGCTTGTACTCTATCATTAACACACATTTTTTGCAATATTGAACAAACGTGGGCTTTTGCTGTATGAACACTAACAATAAGTTCTTTTGCAATTTCTGTATTGCTTTTACCTGCTACTAGATGTTTTAATACTTCATATTCTCTTTCTGTTAATGGTATTTTATTTTCATTATTGCCGTGTTCGTTTAGAAGTTTAAAGTTTTCTTGTTTAGGGAATGAACGTAATACTCTTTCACCTATTTCAGCATCAAGCCAACAAGCACCACTATTTATATCTCTAATTACATCTGCAAGTTTTGTAGGATCAATATCTTTTAGGCAATATCCAGTTGCACCTGCACTAAGAGTTGCAATTACTTCTTCATCTCTATCGTGAGATGTTAATGCGATTATTTTTATGTCTTTATATTTTTCACAAATTTTTTCGATGGCTTCGATACCATTCATTCCTGGTAAACCTAAGTCCATAAGAACAACATTGGGGTGATATCGTTCTATTAGTTTTATACCATCTATTGCATTATCACTTTCAGCAACAACTTGAATGTCGTTGTTTTCATTTAAGGCACATCGTAGCCCAACTCTTGTGAGTTTAAAGTCTTCTACAATAATAACTGAAATTTCTTTTGTTGTTACTGGCATATTGTTCTCCTTTTGTTTATCATTATATCTATTTAATGACAGACAAAATTGAGAGTATATTACCCAACAGGGTAGTTGTTGGCTTTTATTTTAACTATTTAGGATTATAATTTTTTTGTTTAAATATATAATCGTGCTATAATTTCTTTATGGGAATTATTTTTGTATTTATGGGTGGTGCTGCTGGAGCACTATTCAGATATATGATATTAAAAATATTTGGTGGGTATCCATATAATATTATTGGTACTTTTTGTGCTAATTTGTTAGGGTGTTTTATTATTGGTTTTATTTCATATATGGCATTGAAGCGCAATAATATTATTGGTACAGAACTTAAGAAATTCTTTACTGTTGGCTTGGCTGGTGGTTTAACTACTTTTAGTGCATTTTCATTTGATACATTGAACTTAATTCTAAATCATCATTATATGGTTGGTTTATTGAATTTGTTTTCAAGCGTTATATTAGGTTTAATATTCGTTGCTTGGGGAATGAATACAGGATATTATCTTTTAAATTATTTATTACATAAAAAACGTTTAAGATTAAGACAGGAGAAATCATTCTAATGAAAGATTTATTATTTGTATTGCTTGGTGGTGGATGTGGTGCTGTCTTAAGATATTTATTAACGATATTTATGCAAAAATATTTATCAATGGAGCATTATGCAACGTTTGTTATAAATTTAATAGGTTGTTTTATATTAGGTTTGTTATTGCCGGTGTATTTGGGTGAGTTCCATACGCTACGAGCAATATTTTTAATCGTAGGTTTTATAGGTAGTTTTACTACGTTTAGTACATTTGAGTATGAAAATATTGATTTGCTTGCTCATGAAAGATATGTTGAGTTCTTAAAATATACTGTGTATAGTTGTATTTGTGGAATTACTGCTGTTTTGTTAGGTTTATGTTTAGGTAATATTTTGTAATATATATTTGACTATTACATGTTAGTTTGTTTATAATAATTAAGACAGACAGGGAAGGTGTGTTAATGACACAATTTAACAAAGATAACAATTCAAAAAAATCATCCTCCAATAGTTCCTCTATTGGATCTTGTCAGTATTGATTTTTTTTTGAAATTATCTTTGAAAAATATGAAATTTTGACGAGGTTCTAAATATTTAGTAGAACCTTTTTTAGTGCAAAATGGAGAATATATGTTAGTTAAACCTGTAAGCATTCACAACAACAACTTAAATAACGAAAATAGACAAAATCATCATCAAAAAAAGAATTCTAACGTTTCTTTTGGTGGACCAATAGATGGTGCATTGACTGGCACATTGGCAATGTTGGATACTAATCCTACTGCAAATGCTGTTTTGCTCGATTTAGGTTCAATGGTTGCCCCTCGTTCATATATTGATGGTAAAAGAAATAAGTATGCAGGGTTTGAAACTTTTTTTAGAGAATTTGCAAGTACGTTTGTTACTTGTTTATCTGCAGGTATTTTTGCAGTAGGTATATCAAAAGTTGCGAATAAAATGATTGATAAATCTACAAATATTAATACTTCAAGTTGGTTAACAAAAGATGGTATGGATACATTAGAAAACGCTTGGAGTAATAGTGATGGTAATTCTAAAAAATATATAACAAATGTTTTGGATAATTTATCAGGACAAGATGGTAAAGATAAGAAGACCTTTAAAGATATAAATTGGGATAAAGTTGAATGGTTTGATTCTGATAAATGGGATAAAATTCATTGGAAAGATAATAAATATAAAGGTATTCAAAATCATTTAAAATCTAGAGATGGCATTATCAATACTTTATCAGATATTATGACAGATAAAAATATTGATAAAAAAGATGTAAAGAATATTTTAAAAATAACAGAAATGCGTATAACTAATGCATTAGGAGTTAATCGTGATGTAGAGGTTAATATCGGTAAAAATAAATTTAAAACATCAATGGTAAATCTTTTGAGAGATACCTATGATATGGGAAATGATGTATTTAGTCATAAACAAAATGAATCAACCAAGATAATAAAGAAGATTGCAAAAGTTAATAAGATAAAAGCTTATGGTGCGTTAGCATTATCATCTTTTATTGGTTTAATGTCACAACATATTAATAGAAAAATTACTGAAAAACGCACAGGAAAGAAAGGTTTTGTTGGAACTACTGATTTTAATGAAAATTCTCAACAAAATTCAACAGAACAGAATGTTAACAAGAACATAAATAAAGGTATTGCTTTTACAAATAGAAAAAATGCATTTGTACAAGATTTTTATAAAACAATAAATAAAGTTGATGATAAACAAAATATTATAAATGATGAAAATAAAATCGATAATAAACAAAATAAAACTAAATTATTTGCTCAAAAATTAGTTGCAAGTGCAGGTATAATTGGTCTTGCATTAGGCGTAATGAAAGTGAAATCAGCAAAAGATTTCGCAAAAAAACTTGAATTTACAGGTCCGGTTTCTACAGGAAATGCTGTTAAAACAGTTTATACTTCTACTTTAGTAGGTCGTTTTATGGCATCAGATGATAGTACGGAATTGAGGGAATCTGCTTGTCGAGATTATTTAGGATTTTTAAACTGGTTAGTATTAGGTGGCTTTGCGGCAAAAGGTACAGCAAATTTATTAGATAAAAATAGAAAGAATTTGTTTAATGAAGTTAATGCAGATAAACCTAAGAAAGGTGTATTGGGTAATGTTAAACATTGGTTGAATGATGTTCAATTGAAAACTCATTCAGAAATTGCATCAAAAGGTAAAGATTTTGCGAAGAAAAATATTTGGAAATTGAATGTTGCTCATATAGCAGGTCTTGCATATTCAACAGTGATGCTAGGTATTGCATTGCCATTGATGAATATTATGATAACCAATCACAA
>JBNMJS010000002.1:0-74756 GCA_050873965.1 Cyanobacteriota bacterium
ATAATAAACAAAATTTAATGTCAACGATTTTTTTTAAATTGACATTGCAGTAGTTTTAAAATCATTAAATGTGTGTCTTTTTGGATATATTGGATTTATTGTTTGATTATCATTTGGTTTTTTATTTTTTTCTATATATGTGCTTTGACGTCTTGAAGCATAAGCGTTTCTTGCAATAGGAGTGATAATATTACTTGATATAACACCACCAACTAATGCTGCTGTTGAGTCAGCAAAACATTTTAGACCATTATAATCGTTTCTTATATTTTTAAAGCCATCAACTGCTGTTACGTCAAAATTATATTGACCTCTTTTTGATGCCAAATTGTTTTTTTCTAAAAGTTGAACAATTGATTTTGGTGCTAATTTACCAGTTTTCACAAGGTGAGAAGATAATTTAGTACATGATTTGGTTACTAAAAAATATGAAACAATGTTTATAAAAGCATCTGCACCTTCTTGAGAAAGCATGAATTTCTTTTCTTTTGCAGAATAATCTTTGTTTATAGCAATACCAAATAACTG
Source organism: Cyanobacteriota bacterium (assembly GCA_050873965.1). GTDB lineage: Bacteria > Cyanobacteriota > Vampirovibrionia > Gastranaerophilales > Gastranaerophilaceae > UBA2883. The sequence continues at coordinate 529 of JBNMJS010000002.1, forward strand.
AGCAGCAGATGATGCTAACCAACCTGCTACGGATGTTAAGATTAAAATGTCACCCATTTTATCAACACTGGCTTTTGCAATTTTATCTTTACAGAAACTGGCTATACTCATGATTTAGCCGTCCTTTCTGTAGAGTTTATGTTCATTTTTTGTTGAATAATTTGATTATTTTGGACAGGTGTTTGTTGTGCTGCTGTATTTTGAGCATTTCCGTTTTTACCATTTCTCCATTTTAAGAATGTTTTTGATAAAAGGTTTGTCAAAGGTACGTCTAGAGCAACGTTAGTTATCAACATTGCACCCAAGCCTAATGTTGTTGCTAATGTATTTTTGTAATTCTTTAACCAATCAACATTTAATTTTCTTAGTTTTTGAATTGTAGTATTTGATGGCATTAACCATCTTCTCCATTCAGGTACGTTTTGTTTCTCTGTTGTAAATGCTTTTATTGCATTATAGCAAAGGTTACGAACACCCATACCAACAGTTGTACCAGCAATAATTTTTGCACAAGTTCTACAAGTAGAAGCACTTGCAGTTTCTTTATCAACTCTTGGGTTGTAATAGTCAATGAACGGTTGTGTCATTAAAGCCGTTGCTCCCATCAATCCTCTGTTGACATCAGGACGACTTAATATTGCCCCCAAATTACTGCATTTTTTAGAGTTTTTTACAGTCATATTGGGGATTAATTCAAACAGCCTTTGTCTTAAATTAAGACCAGAACTGAATCTGTACATGAAATTTGACACACTACTAGTATTCATAGTTAACCTTATTAATATAAAGTATTTATTGTTAGTGAATTTGCCAAATTGTAACAATATATTACAAAGAAATTATAAATAATTTCTTAAAACTGATTTAACATAGTTTTGCGTTTCTTTGTATGGTGGAACACCATCATATTTTTTTACTGCATTTGGTCCAGCGTTGTATGCTGCAAGTGCTAAAATAATGTTTCCGTCAAATCTATTTAATAATGATTTAACATACTTAACTCCACCCTCAATATTTTGTTTAGCATCTAATGGATCTTTTACGCCTAAGCCTTTTGCTGTTGATGGCATCAATTGCATTAAACCTAACGCACCTGCTTTTGATTTTGCTGTTGGGTTAAAACCTGATTCTTGTTTAACTAATGCTTTTATTAATTTTGCATCAACGCCATATTTAGCAGATGTATCGTCAATCATAGATATGATTTCATCTCTTGTTGCTCTTTTGTTAAAGTTTACGTTTGGATTTGTGTAAATTGAAGCATCAACACTAGAGATACCTCTATTTTTTAATAACGTACCAAATTGTGCTTTTGCTGTTGATTGAAGAACTTTATCAAATGATTGTACACTTGATGCATTTGGTAGTTGTACATCAGAAGTTTTAGGTGTTTGTTCACCTTTTGCAGGTACACCATTGATATAATTTGTTACTTGTTGATAACGTTTCATAGCGTTTGCTTGTCCACCAGACGATAACAAACCTTGAATCATTTCTGAAAACATTTACAACACCTGCCTTCCTCTACACACCATGTTTTACGACCTTATTTGTACACGATTTAATTATTTTTAGGGAATATCCTCTAAATGGTTTAATTATTTTTTAGAAAAAGTCAAACCTTAGTTGTAGATGGCAATAAAAAATGGAGTCTTGAATTATTCAAAACTCCATTCAAATCTTTTCTGAACAATAGAATTAATTACTTAACTAATTCTTTGAATTTTTTACCTGCAGAGAATGCTGGAACTGTTTTAGCAGCGATTTTTAATTCTGCACCAGTTTGTGGGTTACGACCAGTTCTAGCTGCTCTCTTACGAGCTTCGAAAGTACCAAAGCCAACTAATGTAACTTTTTTACCTTTAGCAACAGTTTTTTCAATTACTTCTAAAGTAGCTGATAAAATATCAGAAGCTGCTTTTTGAGAAACACTAGCTTTCTTTGCAATTTCTTTTACTAATTCATCTTTGTTCATAATAGTCTCCTTTTTCTACTATACACAAGTAGTGTCACCAATAAACACTAAACTCTACATCTTTCATTATACACATTATTCTTCATTTTGCAAGCATTAAAACATTTGTAACATAGGTAACAAAAGAGGTCTAGCCCTCTTGACAAACGAAAGATACATTATTATTGGATTTTAACTACTTATAATATATTGGATTGATGCGTGCGAATTGTATATTATTGTAAAAATGTGACAAAATTTGATATGCATTGTTTCCCATGTTTGCAAGATTTTTTGCTCCATGTTGAGTCATGCCTACGCCGTGTCCAAAACTTTTTACGTCATCATCATAAGATGGTACTGATTGTAAATAAGGAATATCATTTCCCCAAGATTCCAATGCAGAATGTGTTTGTCCACCTGCAGATGAAGAATACATTGCTGTTATAGGTTTATTATTATATGTCATAATAATACCTTCTGTTTCTAAAACTGCTTTGTTTGAAGATTCTGTTTCTGCTGAGATACCGTTATAAACTTGATCCATTTGTGTATCAACTAGGTCAAAACCTTGAGAACCATGTTTCCCATAATTGGCTACAGCATAAGTTCTAGCAGCGATTGCTTGAGCTTTTAGTGCTTCTAAATTCCATGATGATGGCATTTCTGCAGGTAAAACTCCTTGTATATAATTTTCCATGCAAATATCATCTATTACAGTAATAGTATTATCTTTATTTTGTACTCTTAAAATACCTCTATACCATTTTCCTTTGGTATAAACAAATGCACTTGAATTTAATGGTTTTAGAACAACATCATTTGTATAAATTGTACATTGTCCATAATTTGAACGTACAATCATTGCATTGTTATTAACAGGTGTAACTTCATACATTAGCATTTTGTGTATTACACAAACCTGTTTGTTTGTTTTTACGTCAATCATTTGTGCTTCGTCAGAAGCTGATACCATAACAGATGGTTCTTTTATAGATAAACCGATTTTTATTGCGTGTGATGGTTGTGCAAATAAAAATGGTATTAAAATTATTGTTAAAATTAAAATACATTTTCTCATAATAACATTATTTTACATGACGTTTTTATAACAAAAAAGGATTAAATGGAGTATTTATTTTAACTAATTAATGTTTTTGCAAGGTTTAATGATTCATCTGTAATTTCACCACTAGCAAGTTCAGCAAGTGCATTAAGTCTGTCTTCTTCAGATAGTGTGTAAATACGAACACTCGTGCTATCGCCTTGTGTTTTCTTAACATAAAAGTGTCTGTTTGCTTTTGCGGCTAATATTGCTTGGTGAGTAATCATTATAATTTGACGATATTTCGCCAAATTAGCGATTTCTTCTGCTACTGCTTGAGATGTTTTACCTGAAATACCAGTATCTATTTCATCAAATATAACTGTATCAATATCATCATTTTGAGCAAAAATGGATTTTAATGCTAACATAACACGTGAAATTTCACCACCAGATGCAACTTTTTCTAAAGGTCTAAGAGGCTCTGATACGTTTGTAGAAATCATAAATTCAACATTATCGATACCATTTTCACATAGTGGAACTTCGTTTATTGCTATTTCAAATCTACATTTTGGAAGTTCTAATTTTGTTAAAACATCAACAATCAGTGCTGATAAAACTTCTGCATAGTTCCTACGTTTTTCAGAAATAGTTTTTGCTAATTTTTTCAAATCATATTCAGCTTGGTTTATTTCTTGTTCAGTTTTTTCAATTTCGTAAGAAGAATTTTCAATATGTGAATATTCTTCTTTTAATTTATCATAAGTATTTAGAACATCTTCTAATGTTCCACCGTATTTGCGTTTTAGTTTATCAAGTAGAAATAATCTTTCTTGAATTTCATTTAATCTTTCTGTGTCATTATCCATATTTTGAGAATAATCTCTCAAACTTGAACTAATATCGTGTAATAATTCATTTGCTTCAATAAATTGTTCTTCTAATTCGTTTAAAGAATTATCTAATTGAACTGCTTTTGATAGGTTCATTTTTATTGTAGATAATGCTGATAAAATAGAATTGTCATCACCTGATAAAGCCCAAGATGTGCCACCTGTTAGTTCTTTTAGTTTTTCAGCATTTTCTAAAACTGAAGATTCTTTTTGTAGTTCTTCGTCTTCGTTTACAGTTTCTATTGAGGCAGATTCAATTTCATCAATTTGAAACTTCAAAAAATCAATTTGTGATTCTGTCATATCCGATTGATTTTTCAATGCGTTGTATTTATTTTTAAGTTCTAAATAATTTTTATATAAATGAGAATATTCTTCTAATAAATCTCCACAAGTTGATTTAGCATAAGAATCAAGTAATTTTATATGATATTTAGGTTGCATAAATGTGTAAGATTGATGTTGTGAATGAACATCAAGAATACAGTTTCGTAATTCTTTTATTATACTTTGGTTAACTAAAGTTCCATTTATTCTGAATTTTGAAGATGTTTGAGTTATTTCTCTTGAAATTATAATTTCATTGTCATCAAGTTCTATTTCATTGCTTTTCAAAACATTGATTGCATTTTCATTTGTGATATTAGCAGTAAGTTCTATAATTGCTTTATCTGCACCAGTTTTGATTACATCTTTAGAACATTTTCCACCTAAAACAATATCAATTGCATTGATTAAGATACTTTTACCGGCACCAGTTTCACCAGTAATAACGTTTAAAGATTTATCAAACTCGATATTTAACTCATCTATTAATATATAATTTGAAATAGAAATACTCTTTAACATACCCATAAATTACCGTAAAATTGAAATTATTTCAATAATTTTGAATTATGTTTCTTTATTATTAATTATGTATTCGTTTTTATATATTGGGTTTTCTATTTTCTTAAATCCTAAATTTTCATAAAAACCATTTGCTTCATCTGTAGAACGTACAATTATTTTTTGTTTTCTGTAAAAATCAATAATTGATTTTGTTAACATTTTCCCAATTCTTTTGAATTCAGGATTTTCGTTGTTTGTAGAAATATCATCAGGTTTTGTTTGTAATATTTCTATTTTTCCACCATCTTCAAAATTATCATTATATTCAAGCAAGCCTAATATCTTTTTATGGTTTAGATTTTTATATTTGCTTTTTTGAGTAGTGAGAGCATAAATATGTATATTATCATTTTGTTTATTTTTAATAGCATCATCATTTACAATTTGTGCAAATGATTCTCCCCAATTTTTTGAAATTTCTTTTAATGCATTAATATCTTCATTATTAGATTTATCAATTTTTATTAAAGATGCAACATAAGGTTTATATTTGTCATCTTCTCTTTTCTTTATTGGAACATATTTTATAAAATTTGCAGTAAAATTGATTGAGTTCATACTTGATTTAAAGTTTATAAATATAAAATTTGCTAGTTTTGTCATGTTAAGTAAATTGTCAAATTCTTTACTTAATATTTTGTTATAAAATATTACAGACCTACAATTTTAGTATTACAATACTTATACATGTAAATCAAATATATGAAAGGGATTATAAAAGAATGGTACTTGAAATGACCTATCCTGATTTGGAAAGAGCAGTAAATCCAACTCACGACATCAAATTATTCGCCGGTAGATCAAACCCCGAACTTGCTCAAGAAATCGCTAATCATCTTGGTACAACAGTAGGACCAATGGTTATAAAAAATTTCGCTGATGGTGAAATTTATGTACAGGTAAAAGAAAGTGTTAGAGGTGATGATGTATTTATCGTTCAACCACTTTGTAATCCTGTTAATGATAATTTAGTAGAACTTTTGATTATTATTGATGCATTCAAAAGAGCTAGTGCAAAAACAATTACAGCAGTTATTCCTTATTATGGATATGCTAGACAAGATAGAAAAACTTCTGGACGTGAAGCAATTACTGCAAAATTAGTTGCAGATTTGTTAACAACTGCTGGTACTGATAGAGTTTTAGCAATGGACTTACATACAGGTCAAATTCAAGGCTTCTTTAATATTCTTGTTGACCACATTTTTGCAACACCTATTCTTGTAGATTATATTAAGAGTTTGAATATTCCAGTAGAAGATATGGTTGCAGTAAGCCCTGATACAGGTGGTGTTCAAAGAACAAGACACTTTGCAAAAAGTTTAGGTTGTCCTCTTGCAATTATTGATAAAAGACGTGACAAACACAACGAAGCAATTGCAGCACACGTTATTGGTGATGTAAAAGACAAAGTTTGTTTAATGTTTGATGATATTATTGATACTGCAGGTACAATTACTGAAGCAGCAAAATTGTTGAAATCTCAAGGTGCAAAATCAATTTATGTCGGTGCTGCTCACGCTGTGTTCTCAGGCCCAGCAATGGAACGTATTGAAAATGCACCAATTGAAGAATGTATCGTTACAAATACTATTCCTTGGAAGAAAGAAGATTTACCAAAGAATGTTAGACAACTTTCAGTAGCACCTTTGTTAGGTCAAGCAATTTCAAGAATCCACGATGATGAATCTATTAGTTCATTATTTGGTTTTGAAAAAGAAATGAAAGTATAAATTTTAGATTGTAAATTTTTGTTTAATAAAGCCTTCAAAAACGCAAAAAAATGTTCTTGAAGGCTTTTTATATTAGTGTGTGTAATTAATTTATAAAGGTATTAAATGGTTGAAAGTGTACCAAATTCAAATGTTCATTTGATGAATGCAAAACAGTTGCAATATATCAGACCAAATGATAAAAATGATAAGCCAAAAGTTTCTACAATGAGAAAAATTACTGCAATTGCAAGTGGTGCTGTTGTAGGTTTATCGGGTACGGCTATTGTTGCTAATGATACATTTAAAAAGGTTTCACCACAAGAAGCAAAAGATATGGCACATTTTATGCAACATCTTTTGCCAAATGTTGAAACGGCAGAGCAAACAAATAAAAATATTGCTAAATTATTAAAAGATACAGGTTTAAAAGATAAAGGTGTAGAATTCTTATCAATCGCTACAGATGGTAGTAATAGTGATAAATTAAGAACAATTATAGATGAAAATGTTAAACCTACTAATTGGTTAATGAAAAGATTAAATGCATCTAGTTTTAATATTTTTAATAAAGGTGGAAATGCTGCATTTGCTCCAGGTACTAATCATATTTTAGTACATGAAAACTTATGCAGTACTGCTTATCATGAGCTAGGTCATGCATTGAATGCTAATGGAAATATTTTAACTAAAGGTTTACAAAAAGCTAGATGTCTTACTCCTGCTGGAATGTCCATTGTTGCTCCATTAGTATTGGCAGTTGGTTTATTCCATAATGTTGATAAAACAAAACCAAATAGTGAAAAAGGATTTAAAGAAAAAACAGCAGATTTTATGAAAAACCATGCTGCGGCTCTTACTCTCGCTAGTTATGTACCTATGTTAGGTGAAGAAGCATTAGCAAGTATTAGAGGCGTGCGACAAGCAAGCAAAGTTGCATCTAAAGATGTTATAAAAGGTTTAATGAAGAATTATGTAAAAGCTTGGGGTACTTATGCTTTTGTTGCAGGTTTAGTAGCAGCTACAGTTGAAATTGGTATTGCTATTTCGGATAAAATTAAACAGAAAAAATCTGCATAATAATTACCCAACAGGGTAATAAAATTTTTTGAAAAATAAGTTATCATTAGATAATGCAATGTGAATATCAGACAAAAGAGGAACTCATTGCGGAATTAGAGCGATTGAAGACTATCAATGAAGAATTAAGAATGGAAAAGTCTCAGATTTGGGATATGGTTAAGGTCTTAATTACAAAAATTTCGCATGAATTTAAAACACCACTAAATTCAATAATTGGTTTTACAGAACTTTTGAAGTATCAAACAAAGGATGTTAAACAACGAGATTATATTGATACTATTTCTATGAGTTCTCAGTTTATGTTGTCTTTGATTAGAGATATTTTAGATGTTACTCGTTCTCAGTATAAGCCGTTAGAGTTATCATATAGTATCTTTAATGTTAAAAATGTTATTGAAGATATTATCAAATGTTTTAATAATGAAAATATCAAATATACTTTAATAAATATGAATATTTGTGCTGATTATACAAGGTTTAAACAGTTAGTTTATAATTTGATTTCTAATGCTTTAAAATTTAATAGGGCTGGCATGCAAATTAGTATTATTACTTATTGTGATAAAGATTTTTTCTATTTTGATATAACTGATTGTGGAAAAGGTATTCCAAAAGAAAATTATGAAAAAATCTTTGAATTTTTTGCTGATGTTTCTAATGATAAATTTAGAAGACAAATGAGTTCTGGTATAGGTTTATCTTTATGTAAGTCAATTGCAGAATCACATAAGGGTAAGATATTTGTTTCGTCTGAATTAAATACTGGTTCGACATTTACTTTCAAGATTCCAATAAATATGTAAAAATCTTTTTTATTATATGCTAAACTTGTATAAGAGGTGTGTTAGTTTGGATAAAAGAAAATTATTAGTTACTATATTATCTATACTTGGTATTTTAACAACAATAAAGTTGGCGATTATATATTATCAATCAAATTATAATCCTTATGCAGAACCAAGTTTTTGTTCTATAAATAGTTTTGTTGATTGTGATGCTGTAGCACAAACTTCTAAATCTAATTTTTTAGGTATTCCTTTGGCGTATTGGGGAATGTTTTTATATTCATTTATTCTGATGCTATTGAATGTTGAAAAAATACAAAATATTAAAGGTTTTGGTTTATTAAAAGTTTTTAAAAATCCTATGTCATATATTTCAGCATTAGGATTAATATCTTTTTGTATTTCTATATCATTAGCAATAACAAGTATTTTTTATTTGAATAAAATTTGTATTTTGTGCTTTGTTACTTATTTTATTGATTTAGCAATAAGTATTATATCGACAGATTTTAATAATGGTGGATTTAAAAAGAGTTTTGCAGAAAGTTTTAATGATTTTGTTGTTGGGGTGAAAGAATATACTTTACCATTTATAATTGCAGTTATATTAGCAAGTATATTTTTATCTTATACAACTATTTGTATGCCATTTGCATCAAGAAAACAATCAATTAAGCATTATATGCTAATGAAGCATAATCCATATAAAGTATCAGGTAATGTGCTAGGCAATAAAAATGGAAAAATTGTAGCGAATGTTTATACAGACTTTGTGTGTCCTGTTTGTTATTCATACAATATAATGTTGCATAAAATTGTTAAAGAAAATAAAGATGTACATATTATTCATCATAATTTGCCATTAGATACAGAATGTAATCCATATTTAGAGCAACAAATGCATTCAGGTGCTTGTCGTATGGCGAGATATGCTATTGCAGCAGAAAATCAAGGGAAATATTGGGATATGGCAAATGCTATTTTTGAAAGTAAACCAAAGAATGATAAAGAAGCAGTAGAATTGGCACTAACATTAAATCTAAATATAGAAAGATTTTTAGCAGATATAAATTCAAAAGAAACAAAAAATAAATTACAAAATGAAATTGATACTGCGATAGGCGAAGGGGTTGATGGAACGCCTACGTTAAGAATAAAAGATAAATCTTATCACGGTGCAAAACCTTATTTCGAATTAAAAAGAATTATTTTAGAGGATTAGTATGGAAAAAGTTTTGTTACACGCTTGTTGTGGAATATGTTCAGGGCAACCTATTAAACATTTAGAAGAAATTGGTTATGATGTTATCGTATATTTTTCTAATAACAATTTGGATACAGAAGAAGAATATAATAGACGCCTTGAAGCAGAAAGAACGTTGTGCAAATTTTTAGGAAAAGAATTGCTAGTAGCACCTTATGAAAGTGAAAAGTACCATCAATATGTGAAAGGTTTGGAAAATGAACCTGAACGAGGCAAAAGATGTCTTAAATGTTTTGAATATAGATTGATTGATACTGCAAAAAAGGCTGTAGAACTTGGTATCAAAAATATAACAACATCAATGATTATAAGTCCTCATAAAAATTTTAAAGTGTTAAGTGAAATTGGAAAAGAGATTGCAGAAGAATATGGTTTAAAATTTTTAGATATTGATTTTAAGAAAAAAGATGGCTTTTTGAAAACGAATAAAATTGCAAATAGTTTAAACTTATATAGACAGAATTATTGTGGTTGTATATATGCAAAAAGGAAAGAGGTTTAATAATGGAATGTAAAAGAGAAGAAAATAAAATAGGGTGTGGGTGTACATATACATCTTGTGGTAATAGAGGTATTTGCTGTGATTGTGTAAGACATCATAGAGAAAATAATGAAATTCCTGGTTGCTTTTTTACTGCTGCAGGTGAACTAACTTATGACCGTTCAGTTAAAAATTTCGTTACTATAATGAAAGATAAGTATAATTTATAATTAAAAAGGTAGAGTTTAAACTCTACCTTTTTTGATATGTGTTTACCAAACAACTTTTTCTATAAGTTCTATTTCATTGCCATCTGGATCTTTTACGAAAGCAATTTTAGAACCTTTACCATTTAAGTCGAATGGTTCGTATAAATACTCATAACCAAGTGAATGAAGTTTTTTTGTAAATTCATCTAATGAATCACAAGCAAAACCAAAATGTCCAAAGTTTTCACCTGTTTTGTATCCATTTTCAGGTGTTTCATCATTGTATGTTAATTCTATTTGAACAGAGTTGCTTTCATCTGTTAAAAAATACAATTCACAATCTTCAAGTCTTTTTTTGTGGTCTAGTTTCATATTTAAAAGTTCTGTATAAAACTTTAATGAAGCATCAATATCTTTTACTCTAATCATAGAATGTAAAAATTTAATCATAATATATTACTCCTAATTTTTGTACATTATAACTACTGCATTCGTTTCAATTGCTAATTTTTCGCCAACTGCATCTAGTTTTTCTTTAGTTTTTGCTTTTACTGAAATATTTTCAATCTCCATATTCATTACTTCTGCAAGTCGTTTTTTTATACTTGGAATATGTGGCATCATTTTAGGTGCTTGTGCAATTATATTAGAATCAATATTACCAATTTTATATCCTTTTGAACGTACTAATTCACAAACATTTTCTAATAATTTTGTACTATCTGCACCTTTGTATTTTTCGTCTGTATCAGGGAATAAAGTTCCAATATCAGGTAATGCTAATGCTCCTAATAAAGCATCAATTATTGCGTGAATCAAAACATCTGCATCTGAATGTCCAAGTAATCCTTTTTCATAAGGTATTTTTACACCACCTATAATCAAATCTCTATCTTCTACTAGTTTATGAATATCATAACCAATACCAATTCTATATGGTAACATTATTATCTCCTTATAAAACGAATTTGTTTATTGCTTTTACAAAACCATCATTATCTACACTATCTGTAATATAGTCTGCATATTGTTTAAGTGTATCAGTTCCATTTAGCATAGCAACGCTTATTCCACCTGCTTTTAACAATTCTATATCATTGTCTTGGTCGCCAATTGTTAGAATTTCTTCATTTTTTAGGTTCCAATATTTTTCTAAGAATTTAACAGCACAAGCTTTTGTTGCTTCATTTGTTGAAAATTCACAAAAATATGGAGTTGATTTTACTATGTGTAAGTTTGGATATTTTTTTGACATAGTATTAACCCAGTCTGTAACACGGTCTTTGTCATTATAATCAATTGCTAATAACTTGTTAATTCTATTCATTGGAATTTCTGAAAAATCCTTTACATTGTAATCTAATTCTTGATATTCAGCATATCTTTTGATTTCATCATCATCTTTTTCAGAATATAATGTATCATTTGTGTATAAGTTTAAATGTACATTATTTTCATTTGCCCAAGAAATTATTTCTTTTGCAATATTTTCTGGTAAAAATTTTTCATATAAAACTGTACCGTCAAAGTCTTTGATTAAACCACCTTGATATGAAACAACTGGAGTTGTTAGGTTCAATCTTTTTGCAATTTTTTTTGCACCAGCATGCATTCTACCAGTTACAATAACAACTTTGATGCCTTTTTCTTGAAGTGTTTTAATGCAATCTTTTACACCTTGTGTAAATTCGCCTGATTTACCTAAAATTGTTCCATCAATGTCTGTTGCTACTAATTTAATCATATAAATACTTTCTTGCTCTCAATATTGCACATAATGTTTTAGAATCATTGATAGTGCCATTGTCTATCATTTCTAAAAGTTCTTGAATTGTATATCTATTATTTTCAAGTATTTCATCTTCGTCAGGATTTTCTTTTTTGAAAGTTAAATCTTGTGCTAGATATAAATGTAATTTTTCATCACAGAATCCTGGTGATGTATATATATAACCTAATGATGTCCAGTTTTTTGCGACAAAACCTGTTTCTTCTTCTAATTCTCTTTTTGCTGCAAAATCTGGATTTTCACCTTTTTCTAATTTTCCAGCAGGTAATTCAATAGATGTGTTAGAAATAGGGTACCTATATTGTTTAACAGTCAATATTTTGTTATCTTTGATTGCAAGTATAACTACTCCACCTGAGTGTTCAACAACTTCTCTAATAGATTTGTGACCGTTTGAAACAAGGATATCATCTCTTTTTACATCTATAACTTTACCCTTGAATACGTATTCCGATGATAATGTTTTTTCTGTAAATTCCATAGTTTTATACTAGCATAATCTTGTTAATTTTTCACTTAATTTTATTGTGAATGTAAAAAAAATATGGTATATTAGTCTTATAATTATTGTTTTGGAGTTCTTAAATATAATGGTATCGGAAATAAAAATTTGCATGGGCAGTGCGTGTTTTGCAAAAGGTAATCAAGATAATTTAGTGTTTATAAAGAAATATATTGAAGAACATAATTTAGAATCTAAAATACATTTAATCGGTGGGTTATGCGAAAATCAATGTGCAAATGGCCCTAGAATTATTGTAGATGGTGTTGCATATAACAATGTGACAAAAGAGAAAATATTAGAAATATTGAAAGGTTAATTATGAACAAGTTGTATCCTGTTTATACATTAAAGAATGAATGTCACGATTGTTATAAATGTATTAGAGAATGTCATATAAAGGCTATAAAAATACAAGGTGGAAGTGCTTCAGTTATCAATGACAAGTGTATTGCATGTGGTCATTGTGTTACAGTTTGTCCTGCTGGAGCAAAAAGAGTTCGTAATGATATAGAAAAAGTTAAAATCGCTTTAATTGAAAATAAAAAAATATATGTGTCATTAGCACCTAGTTGGGCAGGTGTTTATGATGTATCAAAAGAACAAATGATTACGTCATTGAAAAAATTAGGTTTTAGTGCTGTTAGTGAAACTGCATTAGGTGCTCAAGAAGTCTCTATTGAGGTTGCTAATATATTGAATAATAGCGAAAAAGGTCTTTTTATATCGTCTGCTTGTCCAGTTATTGATGATTATATAAGGCTATATAAACCTGAGTTTGTATCAAGTATAGTACCGGTTGCTTCACCGGCTCTTACACATGCAAAACTTTTAAAAGAAACTTATGGTGATGATATTGAAGTTGTTTTCATTGGTCCTTGTATCGCAAAGAAAAATGAAGCAGATGAAAATCCAGATTTGTTGTTAGCATCATTAACGTTTGATGAATTAAATTATTGGTTTAGAGAAGAATTTATTGATATAGAAAATATTAAAACCGATGATGATGCAATGTTTGTTCCTGAACATTCTTATGAGGGTGCGTTGTATCCGATAGAGGGTGGAATGGCTGAAACTATAAAATTGGTAGGAATAAAAAATAATGATGTGACATTTATCAATGTTAGTTCTTTAGAGTCTTTTGACAAAGCTTTAAATGGTATTAAACCTAATGAGATTAAAAATAAAATATTTGTTGAAGCATTGGGTTGTTCAGGTGGTTGTATAAATGGCCCTTGTATATCTGCAGATAAATCAAGAATTTTAATTACATCTGATATTTATTCAAATACTGAATATAGGGAAAATATCCCAACAGAAGCAAAGACTGTTGTAAAAAAAGAATACATTGCAAAACCTGTAAAAAAAGAAGAATATACAATGGAACAAATTACTCGAGCATTACAAAAAATCAGTAAGCATAATGCTTCAGATGAATTGAATTGTGGTGGTTGTGGATATTCTACTTGTAGAGATTTTGTTAATGCTTTAATTGCAGGTGATGCAGAATCTTCAATGTGCGTTTCGTATATGCGTAAAATAGCCGTTAGAAAAGCGTCTGCTATGTTACGTTGTATGCCGTCTGCTGTGGTTATGGTTGATTCAAAATTAGAAGTATTAGAAGCAAATGATTCCTTTATGCAAATGTTTTGTGGTGATATGTATGAAATTTTTGCAAACCGTCAAGAAGGTTTGGCAGGTGCATCTATTGAACGTTTAGTCCCATTTAGTGAGTTATTTAAATCTTCGCTAGATACTGGTAAAGACATTCATCAAGAACATTACAGTATTGGTGACAAGTTGTTTGACATAACAATATTTACGATAGAATTTGGTGAAATTGTTGGTGCCGTAATTACAGATGTTACAAAATCAGAATTAGATAGAAGTAAAATCGCTAAGCGTGCTAGAGATGTTATTACAAAAAATATTGCAACTGTACAAGAGATTGCCAGTCTTTTGGGTGAACACATGGTTGAAACCGAATTATTGCTTAATTCTATAGCAGAAGGGTTTGATGTGAATTCTAATGAGGATAAAAAATAAAAATGTTTATTGATATAGATTGTTCTCAAAAGAAAAAATATAATCAAAATGCTTATGGCGATTTCTTTAAATCAGAACGTTTCCCTGATATGAATAGACTCGTAGCCGTACTATCAGATGGACTTGGTAGTGGTATTAAAGCAGATATTCTGGCATGTATGACCTCAACAATGTTGTTGAAGTTTTTGAAAGAAAATGCTGATATTGAAAAATCTTGTGAAATTATAATGAATTCATTACCAGTTTGCAAGGTGCGTGGAATTAGTTATTCTACGTTTTCTGCAATTGATTGTTATGATGATGGAAAAGCAACTATTGTAGAAGAAGGTAATCCTGATTTTATTTGGATTAGAGATGGTGAAGTCTTAAAACCTGAATGTACAATTATTGAATCTAAAAATTTTAAAAATAGAAAAATGAGAGTTTATGATATTAAACTTGAATTGAACGATAGAATTATTTTTTGTTCTGATGGTGCAACTCAAGTCGCAATGGGTACAAAATCATATCCATTAGGATTGGAGAGAGAAGGACTTATAAATATTATTCTTTCTAAATTAAAAATGGATAAAAATATTTCATCAAGAGAACTAAGTAATTATTTAGTAAAACAAATAGAATTGATTGCTCCTGAAAAGAAATTGTTAGATGATACATCAATTGTTTCAATTTATTGTAGAGAACCTAGAGAATCATTGGTATTTACTGGTCCACCATATCACATGGAAAAAGATAACTATTATGCAAATACTTTTAAAAATTTTAAAGGTAAAAAAGCAATTGCTGGTGGTACAACGGCAAATATTATTTCTAGAGAATTAAATATTCCGGTTAAAACTGATTTATCGTTAAATGTAGGTAATCTTCCTGGTATATATTGTATGGAAGGTGTTGATTTGGTAACAGAGGGAATTTTAACACTCACAAAAACAATGGAATATTTGGAAGATAATAATTATCAAAATGATGCAGCAGGTAAATTGATGAAATTTATGCTTGATAGTGATTGTATAAGTTTTTTAGTCGGTGCTCAATTAAATCAGGCACATTATGATCCTAATTTGCCAATTGAAATTGAGATTAGAAAAAATATTGTTAGAAAAATAGCAAAAATATTAGAAGATAAATATTTGAAGAAAGTTAAAGTACAATTTGTTTGAGGTATTCGTATGGAAAAAATTACAGTTAAAATTTGTTCAGGAACAACCTGTTTCGTTATGGGTGGCAATTATCTAAATGATGTTGCAGAGATGATTGAAGCAAAATATGGTGATAAAGTAGAGGTTTTAGGTAGTCCATGCTTAGAACAATGCTCAAATTCTCATTCAAAAGCACCATTTGCAAAGATTGATGATGATATAATATCAGAAGTGACACCTGAAAAAATTATGATTGAATTAGAAAAGAGGTTTGAAGCAAATGAGTAATAATAGTCAATCAATTCATATAAAAAAAGATATATTAGTTAGAATTGTGGAAGCATTTTTCTCTGATGATTTTGAAAATAATGTTAATAAAATCCCTGTAGAAATGCGTCCAAAAGGTTCAGAAACACCTTATAGATGTTGTATTCACAGCGAACGTGCAATTATTCGTGATAGAGCAATTGCCGATTTAGGTTTTGCTATGGAAGATGATGATGAAGTTAAATCTTTAGCTGATTATGCAAAAGATGCTTTGAAACGTGAAAAACCAGAAGAAAGACCATTAACAGTATTAGAAGATGCTTGTAAGGGTTGTGTACCAAGCAAAATCTTTGTTACTGATTTGTGTAAGGGGTGTGTTGCTCGTCCTTGTCAAAGTGCATGCAGATTGGGTGCAATATCAATGAAAGATGGACGTTCTTATATTGATGGTTCTAAATGCAAAGGTTGCAAAATGTGTGTTGCAGCATGTCCTTACAATGCTATTGTAAAACTTGCAGTGCCTTGTGAAGATGCTTGTCCTGTCGGGGCAATCACAAAGAATGAAAATGGTAGAGCAACTATTGATTATGATGAATGTATTTCTTGTGGAAAATGTGTTGCAAATTGTCCATTTGGAGCAATTCACGAAAAAAGTCAAATGGTTGATATTTTGCGTGATATGAAATCTGGCAAAAAAGTCGTTGCTATGTTTGCTCCATCTATTGTTGGACAGTTTCCAGGTAATATGAAACAATTGGAAACTGCAATGATTAAGGCAGGATTTAATGATGTTTTTGAAGTAGCATTAGGTGCAGATGTTACGACCAAGAATGAGGGTGCAGAATTTGAAGAAAGAATGGAATCAGGTGAAGCCTTTATGACTACATCTTGTTGTGCCGGTTATAATGAATTAGTAAAAAAACATATTCCTGATTTAAAACCGTTTGTATCTTCTACTCATACACCAGCATATTATACGGCTGAGATTGTTAGAGAAAAATATCCTGATGCTAAGATTGTGTTCATTAGCCCTTGCGTTGCAAAACGTAGAGAAGTTTTTGATAATCCGAACATTGATTACGTATTGAACGCAGAAGAATTGGGAGCATTATTTATCGGTCGTAAAATTGAAATTCTTGATTGTGAAGAACGTATAATTGAAAATAATGCATCTAAACAAGCAAGAAATTTTGCTGTATCAGGTGGTGTTGCAGATGCCGTTAAACATGTTTTGAAAGATGCTGATATGATGAAACCTTGTGTAATAAATGGTATTACAAAAGAAAGTATTAGAGATTTGAAAAAATATGCAAAAAATGGCTCTTGTCCTGATTGTAATATGATTGAAGTAATGTGTTGTGAAGGTGGTTGTGTTTGTGGAAATGCGACTATCAATAATGAACGCAGTGCAAAGAAAATTATAGGTGAATTACTAAAAGAAAGTGAAGATTTAAAATAAAAATTTAACTTTTTTTAATTATAAAAAGACACTCTTATTGGGTGTCTTTTTATTTTATTACGAATTGTAACAAATAAAATAAAATTTTTTGATTTTTTGTAAATACTTATTAAAAAAAATACTTAATAGATATATAGGTTAAGTAGTGTATGAATTTTAGTGTGTATAATAATACGTTCCCCATAGGCTCACTCTATGCCAACATGACTTCAGGCATCAAGTCTTCAATGCCAGTAAACTTTAAGCATGATGCAGTTTCTGTTGGTAGAGATTTAGATAAACTCCTAGATAACGGTGTTATTGCTGATATGATAAATTCTAACCCAGTAATCACTAAAATGTTAAAGGATAAAAATATTCAGCCTAAAATTGATGTAGAAAACTTTAAAAAGACTACATATCAACATTGTATGGATACACGAAATAATGCAGCAGGTATTTATAACTATTTACCTGTTGATTTAAAAGCAGATGCTAATATTAAATATATTCAAAAAGGTGCATTATTACACGATATTGGAAAAATTTTAATTCCATCTAAAATCCTTAACAAAAATGGTAGATTAACACCAGAAGAAGCAGAAGTTATGCATTTACATTCAAAACTAAGTGATGCAATGTTATCTACTCAAAATATTGAACCAGAAGTTTTGAATATTGTAAAATATCATCATCAAAATAAAAAAGGTACAGGTTATCCTGAAATAAAAAATACAATTGCAGGTTTTGATGTTAATACAGAGGTTGTAGCCTTAGCAGATAAATATGCTGCTTTAAAAGAAAAACGTTCTTATAAAGCACCAATGTCAGATGAACAAGCATTATCTATTATAAAAGAACAAGTTGATAAAGGTGAGATAAATCCAAGAGTATTTAATGCATTAGTAGGTTTTGTAAATAGTAAAACAGCCGTTCCTAATGTTGTAAAAGGAACAGCTGCTGTTGCTTAATTTATTGAATTATCTATTTATCTTTTAAGAAAGATTCATAGTTTTTCGCTAATAAGTGTGTTCTAACTTGGTTAATTAAATCAAGTGCAACACCAACCATGATGATTAGAGATGTAGCACCAATACCTTGAACAGTTGTTATTTTGGTAACATAACTTGCAAATGATGGTACCAATGCAATAACACCGAGAGCCAAAGCTCCAATAAATGTTACTCTTGATAAAATCTTATCTAATGCATCAGAGGTTGGTTTACCAGGTTTTATACCAGGAATAGATGAACCATATTTTTTAAGATTAGTAGCAATCTCTTTTGGTTGCATATTTGGCATAATTGATGCATAGAAGAATGTTAATAACACGATTAATGAGAAATAAATTATGTAATACCAAGCACCTGATGGGCTGAACAATTTATTCATATTAAGAATAATAGTTCTAAGTGCTTCATTGTGAAGAGGTGCTTGTCCCAATACACTAAGAATAGTTGATGGGAATAACAATATTGCAATCGCAAAGATGATAGGCATAACACCACCTGGATTTAACTTGAATGGAATAAATGTATTTACTCCACCATAAACCTTGTTACCTACTTGTCTTTTTGGATTAACAATTATAACTTTTCTCATTGCTTCTTGCATAATTACAATCAAAACCATTGTTGCAAAGAATATTGCAAGTAATGCAAACAATCCGAATTGCAACGTTGGATCTTGTGTAACTAATTCAGCAGTTCTTTGTGAATATAGAGGAATTCCAGAAATGATACCAACAAAGATGATTAAAGAACCACCGTTGCCGATACCGTGTTCTGTAATAAGTTCTGATAACCACATTACAAGAACTGAACCAGCAGTAAGTGATGTAATTGCACTAACGTAGAACATAGTGTAATTAACACCAGGTAATATTGCAGCTGGTAAGTGTGACATAAATACCATGAAAATTATTGATTGGAATACAGCAAGTACAACTGTGAATAATCTTGTATATTGTGCAAGTTTTCTTCTACCAGCTTCACCTTCTTCTTTTTGAAGTTTTTCAAGAGAAGGTATAACTACAGATACCAATTGAACAATAATTTGTGCAGTAATGTATGGACCAATACCCAAAGCGAAGATAGATACTTTACCTAATGCTCCACCTGAGAATAAGTCTAGGAAACCAATAATATTGTTTCCTGCTGCAATGTTTTGGAATACAGAGTTGTTAATACCAAATATAGGTACTTGGGCTCCGAAACGAAATGCAATAACCATCAAAAGAGTAAAAATAATTTTATTCTTTAGTCCTGATGCATTCCACATTGCTGCTAAATCTGCACTTGTAGGCATTTTAATGTTTTGCATAGACATTATACTAACTCAACCTTTCCGCCAGCGGCTTCAATTTTAGACTTTGCAGATGGTGAAACGTAAGCAGCTTTAACTGTGATAGCCTTGCTGATTTCACCGTTACCTAAAACTCTTAAGCCATCGCTAGACGGATGTATTTTTTTGATTTCTTTTAATGATTCTAAAGAAATTTCTTTAACATCTAAGTCAGCCAATCTGCCAACATTGATTTCAGCCCAATTACGTCTGTTAATGATTTCGAAACCTTTAAGTTTTGGTAATTGTCTGTAACTTGGCATTTGACCACCTTCGAAACCTCTTTTAGCAGATCTACCAGAACGTTGACCTTCACCGTTATGACCACGACAAGATGTTTTACCGTGACCAGAAGCTCTACCACGTCCTACTCTTTTTGATTTAGAGGTTGCACCTTCAGCAGGTCTTAAATCTTCTAATGTAATTTTATCATTTGACATTATTTATATCCTTCCTTTAATTTTTGATTAATCTACGATAGATACTAAATGAGAAACTTTGTTAACCATTCCCATTATTGTTGCACTGTCGTTGTGTTCAACGATTTGATCTTTCTTGCTTAGACCCAATGCTGCAACAACTTTTCTTTGAGCCGGTGATGAACCGATTAAACTTCTAACAAGTTTAATTTTTATTTGTTTTGTTTTAGCCATTTTTATTTCCTTTATTATTTCATGTTTATCTAATACTTAAAATAGCCGACTAGTTTAATAATTCAGCCATTGTTAAACCACGTTTCTTAGCAACTTCACTAAATGGTGTTAATGATTTTAATGCTTCTAATGTAGCATTTGCAGCATTTAATGGAGAGTTAGATCCTAATGATTTAGATAAGATATTTTCGATACCAGCAAGTTCTAATACTGAACGTACAGAACCACCAGCGATAATACCTGTACCTTGAGATGCTGGTCTAAGCATTACAGCACCTGCTCCAGAACGACCTGTAATAGGGTGTGGAATAGTTGTTTTGAAAATAGGAACTGTGATAAGGTTTTTTCTGCCATCTGTAATTGCTTTTTGAATAGCGATGATAACTTCTGATGCTTTCGCACAACCAACACCAACTTGTCCTTTTTTATTACCAACAACAACGATTGCTCTGAAACTAAGTTTTTTACCACCTTTAACAACTTTTGTTACACGGCTGATTTGAACAACTTGTTCAGACCATTCAGAAGCTGGTTTTTCTTCTTTTGTTTCAATTTTTTTCTTTCTGCCTCTAGATTTTTTAGCAGGTTTTTCAGTTGCAACTTCTGCTGTAATATCTTCTACAGTTTCAGTAGCTGCTTCTTTTGAAGTTTCTACAACTTCAACTTCTTTCTTTTCTTCTTCAGTCATTTTATACCTTTCTGATTTCTAAGTGTACTACGTTACATTTAGCCTTTATTGTTTCTAAATATACCAACAATAGACCATTTAAGGTCTTCGGTAAATTATTTAGAGGTTTTACTTTTCTGACCTCTCTATAATATCTGAAACATAGCATATTTTCAAGTCTTATTGTTAATCTATGTAACATTTTTTTTATTCTTTGAAATCATATCAAATAAAAAAACTTTATTTTTATGTAAACACGTAGTGAAGTGTACCTATATATAGAGGCAGAGATGAACTTTAATAAAGATTTAATTCATAATCTTGAGGGTAAGAATATCTCAAGAACAATATCTGGAGTAAAATCGACAGTTGAAAAAGTTGCCGATGAACTTGTTGCTGGTACAAGTAAAGATATTTCAAAAGGTGTTGCAGCAGAAGAGTCAATGGGACGTGCTTCTTTTTCTATGTTGAATAAAGTTTCTCAACATGAATTATTTCAAAAAGTGGATACTCTTACTAAAAAATTGGGTTTGACTGATGATTATTATGTTAAAAGTTTAAAAAATGCTTGTAGTAATACTGATGGTACTTTAAATGAAAAATTTGTATCATTAGCAGAAGATTTTTATAAATTGGCTGATAAAAAAGATGAAAAATTAAAATTCGTTTGGGAAGGATACATTTCAAAAATGGTTGAACAATGTAAAAATCCTGATGGAACTGTTAATAAAGACGTTAAATCTTCTGTAGAACAATTATTAAAGCACGATAAAGTTTCAGTTAGAGGTATCCCTGATATTATTGAAGGATGTACAAATTTGAAAAGAACTCGTGAGGGCCATTTTGTAAAAGAATTTGATAAAACAACCTTTGATAAATTCAATGATTTTATGGATTTAAATGGCAAAACTATGTTTGAACAAGATGATGTTTTTACTTTGTATCTTGGAAGAACTTTAAAAGGTTGCAGACGAGAACGAGGTCAAAGACAACAAGGTGAAGATATTTTAGTTGATAATGTTGCATTTAATTTTGCTAAAAAAATGTATGAACAAGGCGAAGATGTTTTGGATATGGAAATGTTTTTGCATTCATTTAATACATACAAAGAAGAAATTGTTAATGGTTCAAAACAATATTTCTCTAGTGGTTTTGAATTTAATCCTAATTTAAATGAATCTTGGGCAAAGAAAATGCTTGCAAGTTTAAAAGAATCTATTGGAAATGAAAAAATTATTGAAGCTTGTAAAGTCGATGGAAAAGATAATTTTCACAATCTTTTAGTTGCTGATACATTAAAAAAAAATGCTGGTTTATATGACAAAGATTGGGGATGGAATTTAGATACAACAAGTATTATTAATAATTTGAAAAATGAAAATGGTATTATTCCAACTGATAAAATTACATATTTTTGTAAGCCATCTGATAGTTCTCCATTTATGCGTGTTTATGATATAAATGCTTGTACTAATAAAAATGGTACTGTAAATGGTATTATTTATGATAAAGTCCGACAAAAAGAATTGAGTTATAACAATTTGGATTTATGTCGTGTTAATGGTGAAATTAACTATGATAATATTGATGTTTTAGAACATATACAAAAAACTGTTTTGCCAAATGGTCAAAAATATTATGATTATCAAGAACGAAAAATTTTTGAATTGTTAAAAAATAAAGATGGTATTGTTGATAAAAAATTATTAGCACCGTTAGATGAATTGGCTGAAATTACGCATTTAGCACCAGAAGACTTGAAAGAATGTTTAACAGTAAATGGTGATGTTGATAGAACATTATTGGATTTGAAAAAAGATCTTATTGTAAAAGATGGCTATTCAGCTTCAAAATTACCATCTATATGTAAAAACAAAGATGGTTCTGCTAATTTGAATGGAATTGAGGTATTAAAAAATTCATTAAATGCTGAACTAGGTAAAGATGAAAAACTATTTAGAACTTTTAAAAATGGTGAAACTTATGATTATAAAGGTTTGAACGATTTTATAAGTGAGTATTCTAAAGCAGATAAACAGTGTCGTACAAATGCTTTGAATATGTCAATTATAGGTGAATATAAGTCTGCTAATAATGATACAAGGAAGTATGATTTAGATGCTTTTAGAAATTATTTAGATGTGATGTCAAAACCAGATTTAGCACCTTTGATGCAATCTAGTACTAATGCAGAAATTGTAAAATCTAAAATTACTCCAAAAAGTTTTGATAAATACACTTCTGATGATTTGTTTATGTATTCTTATATACCAAAAGATAGTGTAAATATTCTAGAAAAGAATGGTTATCCGGCTAGATTTTTCAGTGAATTTGGTAAAGAAAATAAATATTTTGTTGAAACATCAAAGGATATTGTTACAAAATTTGATAAAAGTTTTGTACAAGGTGACATATTGGAAAAACAATTGAAAGACGTTCAATTATCTGATGATGTAAAATCCTTGTATTCTAGAAGTAATTTAACTGAAGATATTCATGAATTGTTGGATAATTTATCAGATGACAAGAAAAATGCTTTAACAAGAGCTTTTAAGATCGAATTTGGAGAACAAGGTATTGAGGGATTTCCTCAAAGATTTGATTTGAATACTGTTGCTCCAACTGGACTAGAAAAAGAATTTAAATCATTAAATGAAGTAATGAATAAATTTTATTCTTCTGCTATAGAAACAAGTAATCCAGAATTGAAATCAATGTTTGAGGAATTATCTAATGGATTACCAGAATTTAGAATGCTTATAGGAAAAACAAATGATGTTGGAGAAAGAATTGATTTAAAAACAATTAAAGATTTAAAAACTTTGGTATCGGATGTTGAATATAAAAAATTGTCACCAGAAGATAAATCTGTTGCCAAGATGACAGTATTGTTGAAAAATCTTGAAAATGTTGATTCAAAACCAAATGTTGTCCAAAAAGTATATAGAACTGACAATGATGGATATGAAGTTAAAATAGATGCTGGTTGGAAAAAATCTGCAGAATATGCAAATGCTATTTTAGATAGATATAATATGCCAGAAAAAGACAAGTATAGAACAATTCAACTGTTAAATGATGTTGGTTGGTCAAAAGAATTGGCAAATGGTGAAATAACCTCATTTGATGTTGCAATAAATCAACGTTATAAAGGTGATGAAGTTGTATCTCCTTTGGTTGAAAAAGTTTTGACTGGTGAGTGCAAGTTTGATAAGTCTACAGTTATCAAAGAAACAAAAAATATTCGTAAAAATCAAGAAGTTTTGTTAACTTCAAAATTGGCAGATTTTGAACCATATATTGAAACGACTATTATTAATGGAAAAGAACTTAAATATGTTGATTTGAATAGACCTGAATTAAGAAATAAACCTGTACTTGCTCATTTCTTAGGGTATGATTCAAAATTCCACACTTATAATATGTTGAATAATAAGGCATATCGTTCATCTTTCTCTGCATCAATTATTAATGCTAATCAAAAGAGTAGTTGTTTTGCTGGACGTAATGAGGGATTAGCGTTTGCTGCTGATAATGTTAATGTAGCAAATGTTCATTATACGAATATTGAATCAGGTTTTGGTAAACAATATGAGCATTTGAAAGAATCAATGAAATCAGGCTACAACAAAGATATTAAAGATACCGTAATGAAAGAGTTAAATCTGACAGAAGATGAATATGCAGAACTAATGGAGAAAATTATTCATTCTGATGGAACAAAAGATATTACTGATTGTGTAATAAATGGTAAAAAATTATCACGAACAGATATTATAAATGCTCATGAGTTGGGTATTTCCAATATTACAAATTATGCTAATCAAAATGAAACAACTGTAACTAATGCTAGACCTTTTGCAACAATTGCAATAGGTGAAAACCTAAAAGATTATGATGTTTCTAATGCTGTATCAATAGCACAGTTTAATGATATACCGTTATTGTTTAAGAAAATCTCTAGGGCATAACAACTAGGAAAGATTTTAGTTTTCTTCCTGTATTATCATTTTTTGTTCCAATTGATGTTACATGGACTTCATCTTTGTAGTCAAGTGATGTTGAACTTCCACCATCAAAAGCCATTGCTTTTTCCATTCCATAAGATTTGCATAAATCTCTTGATTCATAAATTGTCATTGGGTGTTCATTGGTAACAACGAATATGTGAACATTACCGTTTTTGATACCGATTAGAGTTCTAGCAGTTTTTACAAGAACAGATGCAGATTGTCTTGTTACTTTACCCTCACTATTTTTAACGATGAAAAACTCATCTTCTAATTTTAGTTGTGGAAGTAACATTGGTCCAGCTTGAGCCGAAGCGATAAGTCGTCCTTTGTATGCATCATTGTGAGGAGCAATATCATAACAAGTTAAACCATTATGTAATGTTACTCGAAATTCTGTACGGTTAGATACTTTATCCCAGTTATCCATAATTGTTTCATTGAAAACAAGATTTTCATTTTCAATAGGGCTTTCTTGTAAAATCCCGTCATTATAAACAAAAGATATAGTTTTTTGATTTTTAGGATCAAAGAATCCTGCATTAACTGTTAATAATGCTCCAAGTTCTTTATGAACTTCTTCATTTGTCATTAGTCTTTTCTTTGATACAAATTCTATTTTTGTACCTTCTGGAATAATTACATGATATATTCCATCAGAATATTCGCAAGTCACGTCTTGTGCTTTTACGTTGGTAATACCTAATAAACCAATAAATAGTAATAGTAATATTTTTTTTATCATTATAAATCCTTTGACTTATAGAATGCTACAATACAAGCAAAAAATGCTAATGGTGGAAATACGGCAGTTATTAAAGGTGGTAAAACGGATTTTTCTGCAAGTAAATCAAAGAACGGTAATGTAATGTAATAAATAAATATTGAACCGATAGCGATTGTAAAACCAATCAATCTTTGTTCTCTTGGTTTACTGAATCCTAGTAAACAGCCCATAACTGCTAGTAACATACAAATGAATGGATGGAAAAATCTTTGGAAAAATTTATTCAACATTAGATTGTATGTTTCTTCATTTCGTACCATTTTCAATAATCTTACGTATTTAAACAAATTAGCATTTGTTAATTCACGTTCTTTTTTTGTAGAGTAATTCATAATTGTATAAATATCATCTGCTAAATGACCATTTAAAATATTCATCTCATCAATGTGATCAATTCTGTCAAAAATACCTTCAGAAGATATTTGATAACGTTTTATATCATATAATTCCCATCTATCATGGAAAAATTTACCTTTTTTAGCAACAAATATTTGTGATATGCCGTGCATGTCTGTGTATTTTGATTCTGCAAAATCTAAAACGATAACATTGCTCATTTTTGTTTTGTTATATTTTGAAACAATAATACTCATTGTAGGTTTGCCAGATGGTTCTTTTTGAGTGTAGATATATTGAGATACAGGGTTTCTATCTTTGATTTCTGCCAGTATATCTGATGAATAAGGTACAAGTTTATCAATAGTTATAAAACATAAGATTGAAACTAATACACTTAGGAATAAAACTGGTCGAACTATTCTCCAAAATGGAAGACCTACTGCTCTAAATATTGTTAATTCAGAATCTTTGCTTAATTTATCAAACGTGAATAATGAACCTAATAACAAACCAACAGGAAACGCTTTACTTAAAATTAAAGGCAATTGACAAGTTAGAACGAGAATGGCTGTTTTTATAGTATATTCACCTTCTAATGTCTTTTTAATAGTATTAAGCAACATTTCTGGAGCAATCCATACTACTGTAAACAGTAAGATTGCAACAATTGTTGTTACTAATACTTGTTTGAATATGTACCTGTCGTAAATAGTGATTTTCATTATAGTTGAAAATCCTTTCCTAAATAAAATTCTTTAGCCACAGGATCAACTGCAACATCTTTACTTTTACCTTGAATTTTGATTTTACCATCAAAAATTACGTATGCCCTATCTGTGATAGATAAAGTCGCTTTAGGGTTGTGGTCTGTTATCAAAACACCTAAGCCTTTTTCTTCTGAAATTTTTCTTATGTTATCTTTAATTTCGCCAATTGCGATAGGGTCAATACCTGCAAATGGTTCATCAAGAAGCATGAAATCTGGACTAGCCGCCAATGCTCTTGCAATTTCGACACGTCGTCTTTCTCCACCAGATAGAGCAACTGCCGGTGCTTTTCTTAATTTCATTACACCAAATTCTGTTAGTAATTCTTCTAATTTCTTTGTCTTTTCACATTCAGTTAGTTTTTCATTCATTTCAAGAACAAGTTTGATATTGTCTTCAACATTTAAGTTTCTGAAAATAGAATTTTCTTGTGGTAAATAACCGATACCTGCTTTTGCACGTTCATTCATTGGCCATTGTGTAATTTCTTGACCATCTAACAATATTTGACCTTTGTTAGGTTTAACAAGACCTACAACCATGTAGAATGTAGTTGTTTTACCAGCACCGTTTGGACCTAATAGACAAACTACTTCACCTTTGTTTATATAAAATGAAATATCGTTTACAACGCTTCTGTCGCCGTAAATCTTTACTAAATTCTTTGCATCTATTCTCATAAACTATTACCTCTTGAAATAATAATATTATTATACTCAAAAAATAAAACAATGTTAAAAATAAAACTATATTGTTATAAATTTGCAGAGATTATCATTTGATGTATAATTTACATGTAGTTTAGTGAAGTGAGGGAAGAATGAAAGAAAGTTATTTTCCACAGGAATTAGAAAAAAGATGGCAAAAGTATTATGAAGATAATAATACTTTTAAAACATATAATGATAGTGATAAACCTAAATATTTTGCTCTATCAATGTTTCCATATCCATCAGGTAAACTCCACATGGGACACGTTAGAAATTATACAATTACAGATGTAATTGCTCGTTTCAAAAAAATGAATGGTTTTAATGTCTTACACCCAATAGGATGGGATAGTTTTGGTTTACCAGCAGAAAATGCTGCTATGCAGCATGGTGTTGATCCTGCAAAATGGACAGATGAAAACATTGCTTATATGACTGGTCAATTGAAAAGATTAGGTCTTTCTTACGATTGGGATAGAGAAGTTACAACTTGTAAGGAAGAATATTATAAATGGACTCAGTGGTTGTTCATTCAATTGTACAAAAAAGGTTTAGCTTACAAAAAAGAAGCAGCCGTTAACTGGTGTGACAAATGTGGTACAGTACTTGCAAATGAACAAGTTATTGATGGTAAATGTTGGAGATGTGATAGCGTTGTAGAAAAGAAATATCTTTCTCAATGGTTCTTCAAAATTACTGAGTATGCTGATACATTATTGAAAGATTTAGATTTGCTTGATGGTTGGGGCGATAACGTTAAAACTATGCAAGCCAATTGGATTGGTAAATCTAAGGGTGCAATTTTTAGATTTAAAGTTGTAGATGCACCAAATGGTGAAGAGTTAGAAGTTCCAGTTTATACAACCAGACCAGATACTGTTCATGGTATTACTTATCTTGTTGTTGCACCTGAGTATAAAGACATTGATAAATTAACAACTCCTGAAAATAAAGAAGCAGTTGAAGAATATAGAGCAAATGCTCGTAAGATGTCTGAAATTGAACGTTTATCTACAGAACGTCCAAAAACGGGTGTTCCATTAGGTACGCATTGTATAAATCCATTCACTGGTGAGAAATTCCCATTATGGACAGCAGATTATGCTCTTGTTGAATATGGTACTGGTGCTGTTATGGCAGTTCCTACTCATGATACAAGAGATTTTGCTTTTGCAAAGAAATATAACTTACCAATGAAAGTTGTTATTACAAATCCTGAAAATCCATCTGATTGTAAAGACGCTGCTTATACAGATGAGGGTGTTTTAATTAATTCAAATGAATTTGATGGTATGAAAAATACAGAAGCAAAAGAAGCAATTACTCAAAAAGCAGTTGATGGTGGATTTGGTGAATTTAAAACACAATATAGACTTAGAGATTGGTTGATTTCTCGTCAAAGATATTGGGGTGCTCCAATTCCAGTAGTTTATTGTGATAAATGTGGTATTCAACCTGTACCAGAAGATCAACTTCCTGTTAAATTACCAAAAGATGTTGATTTCTCTGTTGTAGGTAAATCACCAATTACAACATCTCCAACCTTTAAGGATACTGTTTGTCCAGTATGTGGCGGTCATGCTGTTAGAGAAATGGATACTATGGATACATTTGTATGTTCAAGTTGGTATTACTTGAGATATGCAGATGCAAGAAATTCTGAAAAATGTTTTGATAAAGATTTAGTTAACAAGTGGTTGCCAGTTGACCAGTATGTTGGTGGTATTGAACACGCTATTCTTCACTTGTTGTATTCTAGATTCTTTACTAAGGCATTAAGAGATTTAGGTTTGCTTGATTTTGATGAACCATTCAAAAACTTGTTAACTCAAGGTATGGTTTTGAAAGACGGTGCTAAGATGTCTAAATCTAAAGGTAATACAGTTGATCCGGATGAAATCTTTGAAAATTATGGTGCTGATACTGCAAGATTATTTATCTTGTCTGATAGTCCACCAGCACGTGATTTCGATTGGTCAGATGCAGGTGTTGAAGGTTGCTACAAATTCTTAAATAGAGTTTGGAGATTGGTATCTTCTAATCAAGATAATATTTCTCTTGATTATAAATTACCAGAAACACTTACAAAGGCTAATGATGATTTAGTTAGAGTCGTTCACATGGCAATTAAAGCCATAACAAATGATATTTCAAATGACTTCCAATTTAATACTGTAATCTCAAGATATAGAGAATTGACTAATGCAATTTATGATTGGGTTGGTACAAAGAAAGAATTTAATGATGAAGATAAAAATGTATTAAGTTTTGCTATAACTTCATTGATTAAATTGATGTCACCAGTTACAGTATTTATGTCAGATGAAATATGGAAAGAACTTGGTGCAAAAAATTCTATCCATGATGAAAAATGGTGTGAATATGATGAAAATCTTGCAAAAGCAAGTTCTGTAACTTTGGTTGTTCAAGTTAACGGTAAAGTTAAAGATAAAATTGAAGTTGATGCAGGTTTAGATAATGAAACCTTAAAATCAATTGCAATGGATAGTCAAAAAATTAAAGATTTAATAGCAGGCAAAACAGTTGTTAAAACAATTGTTGTACCAAAGAAATTGGTAAATATTGTTGTTAAATAATTATATAATTTGATAATGAATGAGGGGGTGAAATTTTTCACCCCTTCTTTATTTTGTATATTCTATAAAAATATCATTTTCTATTTTTTTTATGGCTTTAACTTTGTACTCTTTGCATTCTGCAATGAGGTTTATATTGTCACCGTTAAAACAAGATTTGCTATTGTTGTCATTTGTTATTTTAGGTGCAATAAATTGATATAGTGTATCAACTAAGTTCTCTTTTGTAAAACTTCCACTTAGTGTGCCACCACTTTCTACAAATATTGATGTTATTTTTTTCTCAAATAATTTTGAAAGTAAGTCTTTTAAATCAATATTGTTATTTGAAACTTTACATTTTAAAAACTCTACGTTATTTGGAATAGACCTATTTTCAATATTTTTATTTTCATCGATTGCAATGATTATATGTCCATTTTTGTAAATTTCTGAATTAAAATTTGTTCGTAAATTCTTATCTAAAATGACTTTTATTCTATGCAACATTTGTGGATTATCTTTGATTACGGTTTCAGAACTTGTTAAAATCGCAGAATATTTTTTTCTTAATTTTTTACCGTATAGTCTGGATTTGTTAGATGTTATCCATTTTGAATCGCCATTGTATGTTGCAATTTTACCATCTATTGTAGTTGCAGTTTTTAGTGCTACAAAAGTTCTTTTTTCTTCAATGTTAGTAAAAAATATTTTATTTAATTCTTTGCATTCTTTTTCTAATACACCTGTTATAACTTCAATTTTTGCATCTGTTAGTTTTTTTATTCCACCACCATTGACTTTTGGATTGTTATCTTTACATCCAATAATTACTTTTTTTAGACTTCTTTCAACGATTAAATCAGCACAAGGTGGAGTCTTTCCATAATGAGAACAAGGCTCTAGATTTACAATTAAAGTTCCACCTTTTTCTTCACCATTTTTTAGTTTTAATAGTGCATCTCGTTCTGCGTGATTTTCACCATATTTATGATGATAACCAGTAGATATTATTTCATTATTTTTGTTTAATACAACACAACCAACCATAGGATTAGGGGCAGTGTTACCTTCACCTTTCTTTGCTAATTGTATGCATTTTTTCATTAGCTTTTCATAATCTATCATATTTGTATTTTAACCTAAAAAATGGTAATATTTAAGATGTAAGTTTATAGTGATAAATAAGATTATAATACGAGGTTAGTATGAATATTAAATATTTAGGTCATAGTGCGTTTGAAATTGAAACTAATGGTTATAAAATTTTGATTGATCCATTTTTGGTAAAGTGTCCTGATTATGATTACTCAAAAACAACAGATATTTTTGTAACACATGGGCATGGCGACCATTTGGGTAAAGCACCACAAATTGCAATGAAAACAGGTGCAGTTATTACAGCAGTTTTTGAATTGGCTAAATATTGTTCAAGATATGGTGTTAGTGTTAATGGGATTTCATTAGGTGGTTGGATAAATTATGAATGGGGTAGAGCAATTGCTTTACCAGCCTTTCATTCAAGTTCAGCTGATGATGGCACTTATACAGGTTCACCAGTGGGCTTTTTATTTGAGATAGAAGGAAAAAGAATTTTTCATGCCGGTGATACTTGCTTGAATTCTGAAATGAAGGTATTAGCAGAGGTTTATAAACCTGATATTGTTATGTTACCAATTGGTGGACATTTTACAATGGATGTTGAAAATGCAACAATTGCAGCGAAATGGATTGATGCAGATATTGTTATTCCAATGCATTACAATACATTCCCACAAGTTGAAGTTAATGATGAAGAATTTAAAAAGAAGATTTCTGATATTGGTAAGAAACCTGTTGTATTAAAAATTGAAGAGGCGATTGAAGTATAAGTTAAGTATGGGTTTTAATATGAAAAAAAAATATATAATTTCTTTGTTATTATCATTGGTAATGTTTTCAGGTGCTGTTGGTGCTGAAACATTTGATTATCTAGAAGAAGAATCATTTGATGTAGTATTTGATTTAACAAATGATGATGTGAATGAAATTATAGATGAACAGTTATTCCTTTATTTTTTAACCTATGATAAAAATAAAGAATTTTCTGTAAATAATAGTTATTTATATTTAAAGAGTTTTGAAACATTATCAAAAGGTCTAAAACAAATTGAAGAAGTTCCTAATGACAATAAAATTTTAACAAAAAATGTTTCACAAAAAGAAGAAATTGTTGCAAAAACAGATACTGTTAATAAAAAAAATGAAGTAATTCCAAAAGAAATAAATTTGGAATTATCAAAAAAAGAAATTTCAAATAACGTTGTTGTTCAACAAGAACAAATTAAACATGTAAATTCAAAAAATATTGAGAAAAAAGTTCTAAAAGAAAATTTTAACAATATGATGAAAGATGGCGTTACTGCCAGTTTGTTAGATGAATCTATTGAAAATTCTAATGCTGTATTTAGAACTGTTAACAAAATGGAAACACCTAGTATTTCTGTGAAACAAGAAGAATGTAAAACAGAAAAAGTTGTAGAAGAAAAAGTTGCATTTGTTCAAAAAGATAATTCAGAAAATGTAGAAAAGAAAGAGGTTACACCTGAAATTGCCAAAGAAGAAGTTGTGAAAAAAGATGAACAACCTAAAGTCTTGGAGGACAATTCAAATAAAGTCGTAGAACCTCAAGCTGAAAATATTGTTGATATATCTCAAGACAAAGATATTGTTGCAATAAATGAAAAGATAAAAAAAGATAATACCAATTTATCTTTGTATTATAAACGTGCAATGGTTTATATACAAAAGGGCTTGTACTTAGATGCAATAAGAGAATTTAATTTTGTATTAGATTATAAACCAATGCATGAGGGCGCATATTTTAATCGTGCTATTTCAAAATATCGAATAAATGATACAAATGGTGCATTAGATGATTTAAGAAAAGCAATCGGTATTAAACCAACAGATTATGCATATATTGCTTGTGGAAATATTAAATCTGAATATTTTAATGATTTTAATTCAGCAATTGAAGATTTTACAAAGGCAATAGAACTAAATCCTAAATCTAAAGAAGCATTTTATAATAGAGGACTTTCTTATATGAAATTAGGAAAGTATTCTGAAGCAAAAGAGGACTTTAATAAGGTTTTGGCATTTGCTCCAAATGATGTTGATACAAATACTAATTTAGGCTTGATAAATGATAAATTAAAGGATTATAAATCAGCAATATATCATTATAATAAAGTTCTTACAGGTACATCTGCTGATTACAAAATATATTTTGCAATTGGTGTTGATTGTATCAATTTGAAAGATTATCAAAACGCAGTTGTTGCATTTTCTAAATGTATTGAATGTGATAACAAGAAAAAAGATGCATATTATAATAGAGGTTTGGTTTACGAAAGATTAGGACAAACTAAAAATGCTGAAAGTGATTATACAAAAGCATTAGAGTTAGATAGCAATTATGTAAAATGTTATAATAGCAGAGCCGTTTTGAAAATGAATAATTCTGATTTTAATGGTGCGATAGAAGACTATAATAAGGCTCTTGCTTTATCACCTCGTTCTGCTGAAATTTATTATAATAGAGGTATTGCAGAATATAATGCTGATAGATTGCAGAATGCATTAGCTGATTTTACAAAAGCGATTTCAATTACTCCAGATAATTCAAAAATTTATTATAATAAAGCCGTTGTAGAAGAACAATTGAAAAATTTTAAACCTGCAATTCTTAATTATACAAAGGCTATAGAATTTGACGCTACTTGTTATCAAGCATATATTGGTAGAGGCTTGATATATTCAAGACAAGGTAAAATTAAATTGGCATTAGAAGATTTGGATATGGCAATAAAAATAAATCCAAAAGATGCTGATACTTTTTATAATAAGGGTTTAATTTATTATCAACAAACTAATTATAAAGAAGCATTGGATTGTTTTAACAAAACTATTGAATTAAATGCTAATCATATCGGAGCATTAACAAATAGAGGTGCAATTAGGTATATTTTGAAAGATTATAAAGGAGCAATTGAAGATTGTTCAAAAGTAATTGATGTTGATAATAATTGTGAGAATGCATATTTTAATAGAGGTATGTCATATTTGATATTGCAAAATTATGAAAAAGCACATGTCGATTTTACAAGGGCTTATGATATAAATCCGAAGAATGAAGAAGCACGTAGATATATGATGTACACTAAAAAAATGATGATAAATTATAAAGACGTAGTATAAGGAATATTATGAAAATAGCAGTAGTTTTAAATAAATCTATTTCTGAAACGGAAAAAGTTTTAGAACAAATCAAAACAAAGTTTGATAAGTCTGATTTTGATTATGAAATATTAGATATTGATAATTTGAAGTCAGGTTATGATTTTGTTTGTGCCGTTGGTGGTGATGGAACTATGCTTAAAACTTCTCGTTTCTTTGCTAAAACTGGTACTCCTGTAATGGGAATAAATTTAGGTAGATTAGGATTTTTATCTCTTGTTACATTAGAAGAGATAGATTCTATGATAGAGATGATAAAAGCAAATGATTATGTTGTACAAGAAAGAATTATGTTGAAATCTTCAGGTTGTATGGCATTAAATGATTTTGTAATAAAAGGACATTCTTTGATTAGAACATCAAAATTTAATTTATTTATTAACGATAAATTAGTTAGTGAATATAT
The DNA here is from genome assembly GCA_050873965.1 of Cyanobacteriota bacterium. Taxonomy (GTDB): domain Bacteria; phylum Cyanobacteriota; class Vampirovibrionia; order Gastranaerophilales; family Gastranaerophilaceae; genus UBA2883. Next base: position 35,569 of record JBNMJS010000002.1, read on the forward strand.
TGCTGACGGTCTTATTATATCTACTCCAACAGGCTCAACAGCGTATGGTTTATCGGCTGGTGGTCCAATCTTGTCACCGGTATTAGATGCTTTTGTTATTGTACCTATTTGTGCTCATACAATGACTGCTAGACCATTGGTTATTCCTGCATCAGAGAAAGTTTCTGTTAAAAGTGTAGATGAATTTTTAGATGTATCTTGCGATGGACAAGAAACAATTACTAATGTGAAAGAAGTTAATATTGAATTGTCAGAGTATAGGGCAAAATTAGTATTTCCTAAAGATGAAAACTTCTATTCAATTTTGAGAAATAAACTTCATTGGGGAGTTTTTCCAGGTTGTAAAACATTATAGATTTGTATAAAGATTATCCCATCTAGTTCTATTTATATCTAATTGGCTAATATCTTTTTTATTTTATAACGATAATATAAAAATAAAGGAGGATTTATGGCTAGTATATGTGCTTCACCGGTTAGTGAATTAAAAGAATTAAAGGATATTTTTATAGAATTAACTGCGAAAAATTGTAATAAACGTTGTAAGGAATGTTATATAAATTTCCCATTTTCAAAGAGTGTGAAAGATTTTATTAAACTAGATTTGATAAAAAAATCTTTGGAACAATTGAGAGATAATAATTTAAACTGTATTTATTTGACAGGTGCTGAACCAATGACTCACCCTGATTTTAATACAATATTACGTTTGTGTTTGAAGAAATCTAATGTATGTATTTTTACTAATGCTACATTTATTAACGAGAAAAAAGCAAGATTTTTAAAGAATGTTGAAATGGAATCTAATCATCAAATATTATTTAAAATATCTTTTGCTCATTATGATGAAATGAAAAATGATAGTGTACGTTCTAGAGGTTCTTATCGTCAAAATATGTATGCTTTGAAATGTTTAGATAAATACGATTTTACAAATATTATATGTGTTTCTAATTATTATAAAGAGGAACATTGCAAGATTATTTCTGTTTTTCAACAACAATTGGTTGATAGTGGTATAGAAAATGCTGTAATTCAAATCAATGAATGGTGTGACGGTAGTGTGTCAGATATTTCTGATATACAAGGTAGTCTAGATTGTATGACAAGTAGAACATTAACAGGAAATGGTATATTTTCTTGTCCATTTTTAGCAAATGATTATCGAGGTAGAATGGGTAGTGATTTTACAGATTTTTCTAAAAGTGTTCGTTTAGAAACTCCTTATTGTTCATCTTGTATGAAAAATAAAGAAAAAATGTTTAGTGTTGATATAGATTGGTAATGACAATATAGCAGAAAGGGATATTTTATCTCTTTCTGTTGTATTATAAAACACATTTTATCGCTTCTATCATAGATGATGGATTTGCAATATTTTCACCTGCTATATCAAAAGCAGTTCCGTGTGATGGAGATGTTCTTATAAAATCTAGTCCAATCGTCATATTTACTGTTTTGTCACCAGCAACAGTTTTTATAGGAATAAGTCCTTGATCGTGATACATTGCGATATAACAATCGTAAGGTGCATTTTGATTATTGAAATAATTCTTTGCAGCATCAACGAAAATTGTATCAGATGGTAATGGTTTTGTTATATTGATACCTTTTTTATGTAATTTTTCTACTGCTGGTATGATTGTTTCTAATTCTTCTGTTCCCAATATTCCACCTTCTCCGGCATGAGGATTTAGTGAACATAGAGCAAAATTAGGTGTTTGAATTTTATAATGTTTTTTGAAAAATTCATTTAATCGAAGAACTTTTTCTATAATCAAATCTTCAGTAATATTTATATCTTTCAAAGCACAATGTCTTGTTAATAACAAAACGTTAAAACCTTTTGATACAAATAGCATTTCAGCTTTTTGACCATCGTGTGCAAGATAATGCTCAAGGACTTCTGTTTGTCCATTAAACTTGTGTCCTGCAAGATAAAAAGCTTCTTTTGAAATAGGTGCAGTAACGATTGCTTTTGGTTTTATCTCGCAAGCTTTTTTTAAGCAATTGAACGAATACTCTCCAGACTCTTTTGTTAATTGTCCGTATTCAACCTGACCATTAAAATCTATATCAATAATTTCATAGTTATGGTTTAATTTGTCGTATGTTTCAAAATTTTGTTTATTTGTAATTATTACAATTCTATCGTCGGGAATATCAAGACTGTTTAAGGCTTTGATGGTTATTTCTGTACCTATGCCGTTAATATCACCTGTAGTAATTGCAATTTTATTCTGGTATTTGTTCATGTTTTTCTATGTATTTCAATATTTCAATAAGTGTTTTAGGATTACCAAGATTACCTGATTTTGTAATAATCCATTGGTTTTTGTAATCTACGCAAAGAGCAATTGCAGGTGCAACTTCATCTTTCATAATTAGTTCTTTTGCTGATATTGCATTACAGCACTTGTAAGATGTTTCACCACCAAGTGTGATTAAAAGTACCTTTATTTTATCTGTAATTGCCTTTGTTAATTCTGCAAGGTAATCTGTTATTTTGCTTGCTAAATTTGCTCTTGATAGTTCACCTCTTAGTGAATCGTCTGAGAAACCGTCAAAGTTTTCTAATAATTTTGATGAGTGAATAACTACTGTATCACCACTAGATAGTTGACTTACTATATCATTCACAAAATCATCATTTATTCCATTTAATACCATTTCAACCGTCAAAGGTAGTGTATGGATATTATCAAAATCATAAGTTTTGTCTAATTGTTCAATTTGATTAGAATTTATTTGTGTAGCACTACCAGAGATTATCAAGTTTGGCATTTGTGGCATAATAACTTGTTCTGATTCTTCTGTTATATCTGCTTCTGGTAACCATAATTTAGCAAGTATGCTTCCAGTTGCAGCCGTACCTGCAGGTAAGATTTTGTAACTAGATTTATCAATAGCAAGTACAACTTGTTCAATATCAACAACACTTGCAGAGTCTGCAATGATAAGTTTTTTACCTTCTTTGATAAGTTCATTTATTCTCATTAGAATTGGACCTGCACCATTCATAATTGTTTTTAATCCAATTAAACCAACTAAATCTTGTTCATCTTCTTTTAATTGGCTTTTGAAAAGTGCTGGAACGTAAGATTCCGTAATAGGTGAATGTGGATCTCTAGCCATTTCAGTACGACCAATAGGAGTACCTTTTGATAAATGGTATCCACCGACTGTGATTCTACCTTCTGACGGAAATGCTGGTATAACAATTGCGGCATCATAGTTCAGAGTTTTAACCATAGTTAAGGTTTCTCTTGCAATGTTTCCTCTTAGAGTAGAATCAATTTTTTTATAAAAATATTCAAGATTAAGATTTTTATTTAGGTTTTCAATAGTTTCAAGTATTCTTGCTTCTGCTTGTTCTGCAGAAATGTTTCTTGACTCAGTTGAAATAGCCCAAATTTCAGTATTCAAATCGTTTTCCGGTGGTATTGAATAGTCTAATAAGATTTTAGTTTTTGCATTACATTTTTTGAATTGCAATGCTGTATCATTAGCACCTGTTAAATCATCGGCTATAATACCAACCAAATTAGAGATTATCATTATTCTGCGTCTTTCTTTGAACCTAATAGTCTAATATTTGTAGCAGTAACAATGTATGATTGTCTGCTTTCGCCTGCTTGGTCAGTCCAGTTGCTTGTTCTGATTCGACCTTCAATTGCTGCTAATCTACCTTTTTTTAAGTAGTTGCTTGCAAATTCTGCTTGTTTATCCCAAACTTCAATGTTGAACCAATCAGTTACTTCTGAAGATGTTTTGCTATCCCATCTATTTACTGCAAGAGAGAAAGTCGCTCTTGATTTACCTGATTCATAATATTTTATTTCAGCATCTCTGCCTGCTCTACCTACTACAACAACTGTATTCATTTTTACTCCTTAATAATCTGTTTAGTTATATTGTATCATGTTAAATATTTTTCTAAATTTATTGTAAAATTTTGTTAAATAATAGCAAATATTTTTTAGTTTATGTTTTTTTATATATGTGTAGTGAAAATATTAGGTGTACCATGGCTATTACATTTTGCAGTTTAGATTCAAATAAACAAGTTAATTCAGTTAATGAAAATTCTTCTGGTGTAAAAGAATCAACCAAATTAGAAAGAGCAAATTTAGAAGAAAAACCAGATGTCGCAGAGTTTTCGACTAAAGAAGATAAAAAAGAAAAAACTTCTTTATGGCAAGGTTTTAAAAATGGTTATACTTCGTTTAAGAAATTTTTAATTACTTCAGCTGAATATACAAAAGGTGCTTTAAAAGGTCTTGTATATGGTGGTGTTACTGCATTAACAGTAGTTGGAGCAGATGCTCTTAGAGGTGTTGCTCAAAAATCAGAAAAAACATTATCTACAAAAGGTAAAGTTGCTGCTGGTATTGCTGGTGTTGCAGTATTTGCCTTGAATATGTTTAAAGCCAATTTGAATGCTAATTCTAAAAAAGCAGATGTTGATCATAGATGGCAAACTGGTCATAATAGGGTGTAATTTATGAATTCAGGCATGTCTGTTAATAATGCTCCTAACTTCGGTGCATCTTATCATACTTATTTTTATACAACAGACGGCAGACGTATTGTGTCTGAGCAGAATATGAAAAAATGTTTGCATTATGTAGAATCGCATTTGAATGGTTCAAAGAGAGTTAAAAATTATAATCATGATTTGATTGATACAATGAAATTCGGTCAAAAATTGCCAGATGGAACTCGTCGTGGTGGCGATGGTGATTATTTGTATATTTCAAAAATAAGGGCTGTTTTTGATAAAACAAAGAAAAATGTTCAAGGTTTTGTTAATATCGTGACGGGTAAAGATGTTGACCTTGTTAATGAAAAGTTTGGAAAGCCAATTGGTAGAGCAATTCGTGAAAGTAAAGAGAAAACAGGTTTTATGAGGTCTTTTGAAACAAAAGATGCACTTAATAGATATTCAAGACTTGCACCTAAGTTTGCAGAGTCAAGGGCCGTTTATAAAGATGGCGAACGACAAGCCTTTGGCGTATGTTTTACACCTGTATATAATAAGAAAACCGGTGAATTAAAGGAATTTAAATATCATCATTCAGGTTTCTTTGATGAAAGTAAGGTTAAATAATTGAATTGTTAAAATTATTGAAATTCAAATCCATATTTTTGTCATAAGGTTTGTGGATTTTTTCGTCGAAAGTCTTTATTTTAGTTTTGATACTGTTATCTGCAGTATGTAATTCTAGTGGGTGTCTTGAAAAATATCCATACAATATTGTTGTTCTCATGAAGCCTTTTTTATCCATGAACTTACGCAAATTATCGTCACCTGTAATATATGCGTCACATTGTCTATCAGCTTTCATTGAACTTATATAGTTTTCAATTTTTATCTGTATATCTTTTGGTATATTATTAAAATCTTCAATAACACTACTTAGTGCTTGACCAATTGATTTACCTTTTAAATCGTTATATTTTCTTTTTAAGTGTTGTTGAATATTAGAAAGTTTTTCTGTTTCATCATTTGTAACAAGATATTTATCGTTGTTGTGTGATGATTGGATAGGGTTTGTAGCAGTAGAAGATGTGTAAGAATTTGAAGCTTTTCTGATTTTTGCAATTCTTTCTGCTTCAGGAGTATTGTATGTTGCTTGAGAAACTACTCTTTGTTCTGGAACGGGTGCTTCTTTTGTCTCATTTTTGTTTGAGGTACGAGAACTACCTTGTTGGGATATTATTTCATCAGTTGTTTTAATAACATTTGATAAAATATTTTTTCGGTTTTCATCTGTAGAATTAGAAGCAACTTCTTCATATACGTTTTTGATAATATCTGCTCTTTCGCTGTTATCAATTGTATATTGTCTTAATGAATCTTCTTCTGCATATTGTGCTAATTGTGTCGTTACAGATTCGAATATTTCATCTTCCAAATCTTGTGTACCGAATTTTTCAGAATCAGATGCTACTATATTAGCATATTCCGTTTTTATTTCTTCTGGTGCTTCTGATTCTAATACCATTGCAGCAGTTGCAGCCAATACGTGAGTTTTAACACCATTATCTTCTGCAGTTTGATTTAAATCAGAACGATCATAACCATTTATTAAATCCATTATTTCGTGATATTGTTCACTATTTAAAGATTCAATTTGAGCATTGGCTATTGCTTCAAGGTGTTTTGTTACAACTCTTTGTTTTGCTAATTGTATTAAATCTTCATTAGATAAATTAGAAGTATCACCTAGTGCTTTTAATTCTTTTTTTGAAAATTGACCTTTTTTTAATTTCGCTAATTCAAGACTAACTTCACTATTTTCATTTTTAAGGTCTAAATCTTGATTTAATTTTGTATTGATGCCCTTTGCAATGTCTTCAACTGTATTTTGACCTTCTGGCTTTAATCCATAGTATTTTATAAGTGTTTTTGCATCGGTATTTTTGTCAAGTCCTTTTAATGTCGAAAGTTCTGGATCACTTAATTGAGCAACAAATATTTTATTAATTTCTTTTTGTTGTTCTTTTGTTAGTTTACCAATAGATGATTCTAAGTCTGCAATTTTTATTTTTGTTACATCTTGTCCAACAATATTAGAAATTTTTGAGAAAAATTCTTTTGATTCTTCTTCTGTTTCAAAACTTGCAATAACATTACTTAGCAATGATGATGTGATATCTCCATTTGATAAAACTCCTTTCATTGCTTTTAATTCATCTTTTGAAGCAGTTTTCATTACAATATTGAAAGATTTTGAAATGTCACCCAATGTATAATTTTGAGCATCTTTCATTAAATCAATAGTTGAAAGTTGTGTTAAATCTTTTCCATATTGTTTTGATAATGCTTTTAAGGTTGTTTGAGAAAATTTGATTTGTGATAATTTTTTGTATAATTCTTGTTTGTGTTTTTGTTTATCTAATTGAATTTGGTTTTTACTTGGAGTTTTTTCTTGTGAAATTGGTGTTAAATCACTTGAAGATGGAGTTATTTTTAGTTGTTGTCCAACTTCAATTTTATTCATATTTTTACCAATTGTATTTTTATTCCAAGCATATAAATCAAATGTATCAAGACCGAAGTCTTGAGCGATTAAACTTAAAGAATCTCCTTTCTGTACTGTGTATATTCCGCCTTGTGCAGTTCTCTTTCCTGATTTGCTACTTTGTACAGTATTATTTTGAGAATTTATATAACTAGCGTATTCTTTGTCAGAGATTGTTCCATCTCCATCAGAATTTGCTTTGTTAAATTCGTCAAGTAGTCCTTGTTCTTTTGCCTGTGCCTCTGTCATTCCAACAAAAATTGTAGGTTTACTATCCGGATTCTTTTTTTGAACCTGTTGTGAACCAGTTTCTGTTGGTTGTTGCGTATTTAGTTGTCCTTGTTTGATTTCTAAATCGTTCATTATAAGCTCTCTAAATACAATACTTCATGTATATAAAGTTTCTTAGAAAGCCCTATTTTCAACATGTTGAAAAATCTTTACAAACTTAATATTTATTGTTCTTTTAAATATTCGTTTAATATTTCTTTTTGTTCGTCTTTAATTTTTTGTATAAATTCTTTATCTTTTTGTACAATTTTCTGTGCAACAAAGGCTGCTTCCGATGCATTGGTTGTATGTACAACAAGTCCATTATATTTTGGTGCAATCTTTATTGCTGTATGTCTTTTGCTTGTTGTTGCTCCACCTATCATTAGGGCTGGTAGTTTAAATCCCTCTATTTCCATATCTTTTGCAATTTGTTGCATTTCATCTAGCGAAGAATTTATTAGTCCTGAAAGAGCAATAATATCTGCATTTTCTTTCTTTGCAGTTTCTAATATTTTTGCAGAATCAACCATTATTCCTAAATCAATAACTTTGAAATTATGACAAGTTAAAACCAAAGATAATATATTTTTCCCAATATCATGAACATCTCCCTTTACTGTTGCAAGCACAATTTTACCTATATATTTGTTTTGTGTCTTTAATTTTGTTTGAAGAATATCTATTGCTTTTTTCATTATGCGTGAACTTTTTACAACTTGAGGTAAAAACATTTTCCCTTCAGAAAAATAGTCATTAAGTATATTCATTTCTTCTAACAATATTTTTTCAATAATATCAATAGGTTTGTATTTTGTTAAGGCTTCATTCAAATCAACTTCTATAAATTCGTCAGTTCCTTTTAATAGTGCATATTGCAATCTTTTATTAACAGGCAAAGTTCTCCATTCGTTGATTATAGGAGTTTCTTTTTTATTAGTCAAAATATTTTTGTTTGAATTAATATATTCTATCAATTTATTTTGAGAATCTTCGGATTTGTTAAAAATAACATTTTCAATGAGTGATTTAATTTCTTTTTCAATATTTTCATATTTTGGTAATTGCTTTGGATTTAGTATTCCCATTGATAAACCATTTTTAATAGTGTGATGTAAAAAGATGCTATGAATTACATCTTGAATATTCTCATTGCAGTTAAAAGCAAATGAAACATTGCTTATTCTACCCATAAATAATACTTCTGGATATTTCTGTTTTAGTATTTTTAATGCTTCTAAAAAAGAAATAGCATTTGAATTGTGTTCTTTAATACCAGTTGCAATAGGAAGAATATTTAAATCGAAAATTATATCATTTTGGTTATAATTACATTTTTCTGTAAGTATTTTATAGGCTCTATCAATAATTTCTATTCTTCTATTTATATCAGTTGCTAAACCTTGTTCATCATTAGCCATTACAACAATAGAAGAACCAAATTTTTGAAGTTCAATGGCTTTATCAATAAAATCTTTTTCACCATATTCAAGGCTTATTGAATTAACAATTACTTTTGATTGAATACATTTTAACCCTGTTTTTATTACATCAAAATCTGTAGATGTAAGCATTATTGGAACTTGTATTATATTCGGTTCTGTTGCTATTCTATTAAGAAATCTTTTCATTATTTCTTTTGTATTATATTGTTCAGAATTTAAGCAAATTTCTATGATTTTTGCACCATTTTTGATTTGTTCTTGTGCAATATTTATTGCTTTATCAAAATTGTTATTTAAAATAGCATTTCTAAAATCTTTTGAATTAGATATATTTGTATTTTCTCCAATTTGTACAAATTCAGAATTGATTGTTAAAGGATTTAATCCACAGAAATGGTGTTCTTGTAATTTTTTATTGGTGGTTATTTCTCGTGGTTTGTAGTCTTTTAATAATTCAACAATTTTTTTTATATGATTAGGAGTTGTCCCACAACAGCCACCATAAATGTTTATAATATTATCTTTTGCTAATTCTTTATATTCATTTGCCATTTGAATTGGTGATGTTTCATATTCCCCAAATTCATTTTGTAATCCTGCATTTGCATATATAGAAATCGCACAAGGTGCTATTTTTGCCAATTGTTTGATATGTGGTTTCATTTCTTCAATACCAAGTGAGCAGTTTAAACCAACACAAATGGGTTTTGCAAATTCAATGCTATAATAAAATGCCTCTAACGTTTGTCCTGAAAGTGTTCTTCCTGATTTATCTGTCAATGTCACAGAAATCATAGTCGGAATATTTGTATTTAATCTGTTTTGCACTTCCTGAATGGCATATATGGCGGCTTTTGCATTTAAAGTATCAAATATCGTTTCAACCAATAAAATATCAATATTGGAACGTACAAGTACCTCTATTTGCTCTGAATACGATTTTACTAATTCATCAAATGTTATATCTCTTTTTTCAGGATTCATAATATCTGATGAAATAGTTAAAGATTTTGTTGTCGGTCCAACTGAACCTGCTATAAATCTAGGTTTATTCGGTGTCTTTTTCGTGTATTCGTCTGCAACTTTTCTAGCAATTTTAACAGATGCTTCGTTAAGTTCTTTTATATAGTTTTCTAAATGGTAATTGCTTTGTACTATTGAGTTAGCATTAAACGTATTACATTCAATAATATCAGCACCAGCATCTAAATAGGCTCTATGAATATCTTCTATTATTTGAGGTTGTGTGAGTGAAAGTACTTCGAAATTGCCTTTTAAGTTGGCAGTAGAATTTTTAAATAATGTTCCTCTATAATCGTTTTCAGACAAATTATTCTTTTGGAGCAGAGTTCCCATTGCTCCATCTAGAAAAAGAATTTTTTCTTTTAAACATTTCTTGAATAAACTCTCATTAGACATACTAATACCTTAATATTACATATTAAAAATAAAGTTAATTGGCTAAATGAATTGTTTAATGATTATAGGAATAATGTTTTCTAGTAAAGATACAAAGAACATTAAAAAGATTAATACTGCAAATGCTTTTTGCATATCAGAGAACAAGAACATTTTTTTGTTTGTTCTAAATTCTTCAATACCTTTATATTCATCTGCGTATGGTTGAACTGGAAGTTGTTTTTCTATTTGTTCAAGAACTTTTGCAAATTTGATTTTGATAAGCATATTGTATGAATCCATGTTCATCCACCATAGAATAGTTGTACCAATACCAACGATAGATAATAATGCACTCAATGGCAACATATATGCGAACATTACACCTTTAAATATATTCACTAAAACTAGTAAAATAATTGCTAAACATAGATAAAATCTGTTTATTGCAAAACTTCTAGTAATAAAAGATTCCTTTTGTTCTGAATATAGTTTATATTGTTGAAAAATTAAGTTTTTTTCTTCCATTTGTATAAAACCTCTTTCTATTGAGCTTCTCTGTTTCTTTCAACTGTTTGCATAAGTTCTTCGAAATCCTTTTCATCAAGAGTTTCTTTGTCTAGTAATGCTTTAGAAATGTATTCTAACATATCTCTATTTTTACTTAAGATGTCTTTTGCAATTTCGTATCTTTCATCAACGATTTTCTTAACTTCTCTATCTATATCAGCAGCGATTTCTTCTGAAAAATCTCTATTGTGTCCGAAATCTCTACCCATAAAGATATGTTCTTCTGATTTTCCATAAGTAAGATTACCCATTTTTTCGCTCATACCATAAGCAGTAACCATTTTTCTTGCTAAGTTAGAAACTTTTTCAAGGTCATTTGATGCACCTGTCGTAACAGAATCTGGACCATAAATAAGTTCTTCTGCTACACGTCCACCCAATGTCATTGTGATTCTATCTAATAATTGAGATTTTTTCATTGTTAAGTAATCTTTTTCAGGTAATGTCATTGTGATACCTAGTGCCATACCTCTTGGAATAATAGAAACTTTATGTAATGGATCACAACCTTTTAGCATTGTTGCTAACAATGCGTGACCAACTTCGTGGTAGGCCGTATTTTCTTTTTCTTCATCAGAAATGATTCTGCTTTTCTTTTCAGGACCAGCCATTACTTTATCAATTGCTTCTTCAAGATCAGGCATTTCAACTTTAGTTTTGTTATGTCTTGCTGCAAGTAATGCTGCTTCATTCAACAAGTTTTGTAAGTCAGCACCTGTGAAACCAGGAGTTCTTTTTGCTAATACTTTTAAATCAACTTCTTCTGCTAAAGGTTTATTTTTAGCGTGAACTTTTAAAATTTGTTCTCTACCTAATACGTCAGGTTTGTTAATAACGATTTGTCTATCAAATCTTCCTGGTCTTAATAGAGCGTTATCTAAGATGTCAGGTCTGTTTGTTGCTGCAATTACAATAATGTTTGTATTTTTGTCAAAACCGTCCATTTCAACAAGTAATTGGTTAAGTGTTTGTTCTCTTTCATCGTGTCCACCACCAAGACCGGCACCTCTTTGACGACCAACTGCATCAATTTCATCAATAAATATAATACAAGGTTGATGTTTTTTTGCTTGGTCAAACAAATCTCTAACTCTGCTAGCACCAACACCAACAAACATTTCTACGAAATCTGAACCACTTATTGAGAAGAAAGGTACACCTGCTTCTCCAGCAACTGCTTTTGCCATAAGTGTTTTACCAGTACCAGGAGCACCAACTAGAAGTACACCTTTTGGTATTTTTGCTCCAAGTTTAATATATTTCTCACTATGTTTTAAGAAATCAACAATTTCTTCTAATTCTTTCTTTTCTTCATCAATGCCGGCAACATCATCGAATTTTGTTTTAACTTTGCTATCTAATAGCATTTTTGCTTTACTTTTACCGAAAGACATTGCTTGAGCACCACCTGATTGAATGCTTTTTGCCATAACAACCAAGAAAACAATGAATAATAATGGTAATATTAATGAACCAATCAAGCCAAGCATCTGAGTTGATTCGCTAGGCTTTTTAACACTAATGTCAACATTTGCTTTTTCTAATTTATTCATTAAATCAGCAGAATTTGGTACTAATACGTGATATTGAATTGTTGGGGCTGCAGGTTGTGTACCCATCAATGTTTCATATTTTGAAACTGGTTTCTTTGCTTCAGGTTGTTTGATTGGTGTTGCAACAACAGAATTTCCATCTATTTGAACACTTTTGATTTCATTTGCTTGTAGTTTTTGAACAAATGTTGTATATGACAACTCTGATGTTTGGGTTGTAGAACCTGTAAATAACATCGAAACAAATGCTAAAACCATAATACCAAGTACAACGTACATACCTACTGATTGACTTTTATTCATAAATTACCTCTATTTATCTATAAACTAATTTAAATATATTTTATATTATACAGTATAACAGAAAATATGCATGTATATAAAGATATAAAGAAAGTTTACGAATTGGTAACAATGTTAGAGTATATAAAAACTCTCGGAGATGGATTCGAACCACCGTTAAAAGAGCCAGAATCTTTCGTCCTACCACTAGACGATCCGAGAATATTTGAGTTTTATAATTATATTTACACTTTAACGTAAATTGTCAATTATAGTATTTATATAGATAATAATTAGGATATTTTGTGATATATTTATATAGTTTATAAAGAAAAATAAAGAGAGGCTATTATGAAATTAGGTATTTTGGGTTATGGAAACCTTGGCAGAGGCGTAGAATTAGCCGTTAAACAAAATGATGATGTTGAATTAGTTGCAGTATTTACTCGACGTAATCCTGAAACTTTGAAAATAAATTCAGATGCAGAAGTTGTTCATGTATCAGAGTTAGAAAATTATAAATCTAAAATAGATGTTTTAATTTTGTGTGGTGGTAGTGCAACAGATTTGCCAGAACAAACACCAGAATGTGCAAAGATGTTCAATGTAATTGATAGTTTTGATACTCACGCAAAGATTCCAGAACATTTCGCTAATGTTGATAAATCAGCAAAAGAATCTGGAAAACTTGGTATTATTTCAGTAGGTTGGGATCCTGGAATGTTCTCTTTAAATAGATTGTATGCAAATTGTATTTTGCCAAATGGTTCTGATTATACGTTTTGGGGTAGAGGCGTAAGTCAAGGTCACTCTGATGCAATAAGAAGAATTGAAGGTGTTAAAGATGCAAAACAATATACAGTACCTGTACAAAAAGCATTAGATGCTGTTAAAAATTGCGAAAATCCAACACTTACAACTAGTGAAAAACATACAAGAGAATGTTATGTAGTTCTTGAAGATGGTGCAGATGCTGAACGAGTTGAAAAAGAAATTAAAACAATGCCAAATTATTTTGCAGATTATGAAACAACTGTTCATTTTATTTCAGAAGATGAATTGAAGAAAAATCATTCAAGAATAAATCATGGTGGTTTTGTATTTAGAACTGGCAAAACTGGTGTAAATGGTGAAAATAATCATGTTATAGAATATAATTTGAAACTTGATTCAAATCCTGAATTTACATCATCTGTACTTGTGGCTTATGCAAGGGCTGCTTACAGAATGAATAAAGAAGGACAAACAGGTTGCAGAACAGTATTTGATGTTCCACCAGCATATTTGAGTCCAAAATCAGCAGAAGAATTAAGAAAAACAATGTTATAATATATCGTTTGATATATATTTAAAAAGAGGTCTAACAAATAAGTTAGACCTCTTTTTTTATATCTGTTATGTATGCCTAACCTACAAAAGATGCATTTTATTTTTCCATTCTGACAATACGGGGTAATCCCAATTTAATTTGAATACCTCAAAATTTTTGATTTGTTCTTTATATTTGTCTGCTGTTTTTGCAATACGTTTTATAAAATGCATTTTTGACTCAACAATTGGAAACTGTTTATATTCTGTTTTTAAATTTTTAATTCTGTAAGGACAAAAAAATGAAGCGTTGAGAGTTCGTCCATTTTTAGAATCTAACAAGATGTGAACAGAATTATTTTCTTGATTTTTAGTAATGCTAGATAATGTTTCTATTTGTTTTGCATTAAGACTCTTTAGTAAAAGTCCTTGTACCTTTGGATTTGTCACATGCAACCCTTTAAATGATTGTGATGAGTTTGAATTGCTTGTATAACTTACTTTTTGGATATTCATAGAATGAATTATATATAAAAATAACTTGTTCTTCAATTGTTTTAAGTGACATTTAATAATGAAAAAAGTCGGTGCTATACCGACTTTTCTAAAATTCGCAAAAAAAAATACTCCCCAGGTTGGGCTCGAACCAACAACCTACCGGTTAACAGCCGGTTGCTCCACCATTGAGCTACTGAGGAATATCTCTATACTTCTATGTTATCAAAAAATAATTTTTTGTAAAGTGATTTTTTTAAAATTTTTAAACTTTTTTCTGAATATCCCATTTTTACTAGGTTTTATATCTTTGATTTGACTTGAAAATGCTTTTAAGTTATCTTATTTTTGAGCTCATATTATATATTTTTAGTTTTGTGAGCATGTGATAAATAGATTTGAAAAGAAAGTTTAGGGAAGAGATATGGATTTTATCGGTTTAACTATAAAAATTTTAAAGATGTTATCAGAAATTGCTGGTAGTTATGGTTTAGGTATTATTTTATTAACAGTTATTGTTAGAATGGCAATGTGGCCATTAAGTGTTTCTCAACAACGTTCAATGAAACAAATGCAAACACTTCAACCACGAATGAAAGCCATTCAAGAACGTTACAAAAATGATCCTCAAACTATGCAACGCAAGATGATGGAATTCTATAAGGAACATAATTTTAACCCTATGTCTGGTTGTTTTCCTTTATTAATTCAAATGCCAATTTTCATCTTGTTGTATTCATCTTTAATGAGTCCACAATTTATTCAAATGGCAGGAAGTGCTCCTTTTTTGTTCGTAAACAGTTTAGATTCAACACTTAGAACAAATGCTGGTATTTCAAAAGATGGTGTTATGGGTGTTTCTTCAACTGCAAAATTCATGACTGGCAAATCTGCTGTTGTATATTTGAAAAATGAAACTCTTAAAAATGTTAAAATTGATAAACCAAATGATGCAGTTGCAATTCAAGGTTCTTTGACTCCTGGTCAACCTCTTGATTTGAAAATGAATATTGATAGTTTAAAAGATTTGAAATTTAGTCAATTAGATAAGAATCAAAAAGCAGATGTTGAAGTTACAAACGTAATGACTAAGGAAACTGAACTTATCACATTTGAAAGACAAGGCTTCTTGTTAACAGCAACTGTTCCGACAAAGGTTGTTAAATCACAATTCCATTTTGATGTATTAGCATTGATTTTATTATTTGGTTTAACAATGGTATTTACTCAAAAGGCAATGATGGCTATGAATAAAGGTCAAGAAATTGATCCATCGCAAGCAGCAATGCAAAAATCAATGAACATGTTCATGCCAATTATGTTGTGTGGTACATTCGTTCTTATTCCAATTCCTGCAGGTGTATTGTTATACTTGATTTCAAGCAACATTGTTCAAATTATTCAAACAATTTTAATTAACAAAAAACTTGATATAGAATTTGCTGATAAAAAAGCAAAAGTATCTGACGAAGAAGTTGCTGATGCAAAACAAATTCAAGCAAAGGAATAGTCATGGTTGATGTTTTAAAATTATCTGATTTTGATTATGAATTGCCGGAAGAATTGATTGCACAAACACCATCTCAAAAAAGAGATTATTCAAAGATGATGGTATTGCACCCAGAAACAGGTGAAATAGAGCATAAGCATTTCTTTGATATTGTAGATTATTTAGACGAAAATTGTGTCTTGATTTTGAATAATACAAAGGTTATTCCTGCAAGATTGTACGGTCATAAAGATACTGGTGCTAAGATTGAAATTTTCTTGCTTAAACAAAAAGAAAATAAATGTTGGGAAGTTTTAATCAAACCATCAAAACGTGTAAAAATCGGAACAAAAATTACAATATCAGAAAAACTTTCAGCAACTGTTGTTGAGCCATTGGAAGATGACGGCAAGTGGCTTGTTCAACTTGATTATGAAGGTGATATTTATGGTGTATTATCAGAAGTTGGAAATGTTCCATTACCACCATATATTGAACGTAAGATGTCATCAGAAGAATTGAAAAAATTAGATTATGAACGTTATCAAACCGTTTATGCTAAAAATGAGGGTTCTGTAGCAGCACCAACTGCTGGTTTGCATTTTACAACAGAGATATTAGACAAGCTTAGAAACAAAGGTGTTGAAATTGGCTTTGTTACATTAAATGTTGGTTTGGGTACGTTTAGGCCAGTTAAATGTGAAAATGTTTTAGAACACAAGATGGATTCTGAAGCGTATCATATTTCTAAAGAAACTGCTGAATTGATAAATAGAGCAAAAAAAGAAGGCAAAAAGATTGTTGCTGTTGGTACAACAACTGTAAGAACGTTAGAATCAGCATATAAAGAATTTGGAGAGATAAAAGAGTGTAGTTCATCATCAACATTATTTATTTATCCACCTTATGAATTTAAGGTGATTGATAGATTGATTACGAATTTTCATTTGCCAAAATCAACATTATTGATGCTTGTTTCAGCATTAGCTGGAAAAGAATGCATATTTAATGCATATCATTCAGCAATAGAAAACAAATACAGATTTTACAGTTATGGCGACTGTATGTTTATAGATAAATAGTTATGAAGATTTTTGAGAAAAAATATATACAAGAGTTATTTCAATTAGCACTACCGATAATCATGGGAAATTTGGGCATGATTTTGTTGGGTGCAGTAGATTGTTTTGTTGGTGGACGTTATTCAACATCTGCACTAGCAGCAATTAGTATTGCAACATCAATACATGCAACAGTTATGATGTTTGGCATGGGATTGACTGTTAGCATTTCACCATTGTTGTCAAATTATAGAGGTGCAAAGATTGGAACTAAAAAATATTTTTATCCAACCGTAAAATTTGCTTTGATAATGGCAACCGTTTTGATGTTCGCAACATTTGCTTATATTCCATTATTGAAGTATTTGGGATATGAACCAAACTTGTTGAAAGATATTCAAAAATTTACGTTTATCTTGGCTTTTTCAACTTTTGGGGCAGAATTAAATGTTGCATTGAAAGAGTTTTTACAGTCTTATGAAATCGTTTTTGTTCCGAATTTTTTGATGATATTATCTGTATTTTTAAACTTATATTTGAATTGTATATTTGTATTTGGTTGCTATGGATTTCCTGCAATGGGTGTAGCAGGTATTGCACTTGCGACAACATTTGTTAGAACTGCTATAGCATTGGCTTTATTAGGATATTGTTTATGGAAATTTAATTTTTCATCGTTTAAGGATACAAATTATTATAAACAAATATTTAAGATAGGTATTCCAATTTCAGCAGCGATTATGATTGAATTCTTAGCATTTAATTATATAGCAATTGTTTTAGGTCGTGTGTCTGGTGCTTATGCAGCTGCTCATAATATTATTTTGGTAATCAGTAGTACAATGTTTATGATACCAATGGGTATATCGAATGCACTTGCCGTTAAAATAGGATATGCAAATGGAGCAAAGAATTATACTGAATTGGTTAAATATATCAAAAATGGTGTTGGCGTAACATTGTCATTTATGACTTTTTCAGCATTAGTTTTATCAATATTCCCAACTCAATTAGCATCAATATTTACAACAGATAAAAGTTTAGTTACTTTGATTACGCCTGTAATGGTATTGGTTGCAGCATTCCAATTGTCTGATGGTTTGCAATCTGCTCTTGGTGGTATATATAAAGGGCTTAAAAAAACAGGTTTTGTAATGGGGGCAAATGTGATTGCTTATTTATTGATAAGCGTAACATTAGGCACATATTTAGGCATTGTGCGTAAGATGTACTTATTTGGTTGTTGGTCTGCTCTATGTATATCTTCTTTCTTGTTGAGTGTGATACTTGCAACGTGTTTGGTATTTATTCTTAAACGATTAAAGAAAAAATATCTAAATTAGAAACCAAGAGGGTGGTCGTTAGCGTATTGCATAGCCCTTTTTAAGGCTGCAAATTTTTCTCCGACATCGCTAACACGTTCTTTGAAGGTTCTTGGTGCAATTTCAAGTTTTTCTGGACTATAAACAATTAGTTGTGATTGTTTTTTACCAATTGCTTCATTTATATTCGGTGTGAAATCAAATAAACCACCACCGCCTTTTACTCCTTTTGGAATGTATGCAGCATCATATCCAGCCTGTTTAAAGATTTTTTCTGTTAAGCATTCAATCATTGCATTCTTTTTGCCAGCACCAAGATTTTTAAGTTCTTCTGCTGTCATTCTTTCTGAAAGAAATGAGTTAAGAGTATTGAAAAATGCTTTATGACTTTTTTCTGTTACTAATGCAATCTTAGCATCTTGTTGCATTTGAACAGGTATAATATTCCCAAATAAACCTGAAAAATAAGATGCTACACCTATATCTGGAGTTACATAAACACCTGCTCCTAGTTCTCTAGCAGCAGTTTCTATTTGATTGCTGGCATGGTTTGTAAAACCATTATTATATACTTTTCTAGCTTTTTTTGTTCCATGAAAGAATGTCCCATCTTGAGGAAGAATATCTCTAGGACATTCTGTTATATTTGGTTTTAATTGTAGATTATGTGTATCATCTAATCTAAACATTAATGTACTGCGATCGTAGTCTATACCATCTTGTTTATCAAAGAATGATTTAATTTGATTTATACGTTCTTCATTCGTTTTTGTAAACTCTGAGGCTTTTTTTGAACTATCAATATTTTTGCCTTGTGCTAATTCTTGTTCAATGTTTGTTGTATATTTGTTTAATTCTAGTTTTAATTCTTTTAAAGCTTTTGCTGTATCTTTATCAGGTGTAAGATTGTGTTCTTGTATATATCTTTCAATATCTGCAAGGTTTTGATGTGCTGCTGATTTGTATTCAACAGGTTTAAAAAGTGTTAAGAAATCGTTGATGGTAGTCTTAAATGTACCTTCTTTATGAAGCAATTCATCTGCTAATTTATTACCTTCTCTGTAGATTTCATTTGTAAATTCTGAATTTCCTTTTAGGACTTTTGCTGCTTTTGCAGGATTTCGTCCAATCATTACAGCAAGTGCAACGGCACTACTGGCAGTACCAATTGCAGTTGCAATCAAAGCACGCTTTTTGATGTCTTTTTTAGATGCAAAAAACTTAATAGTATCTTGTTTTAGACCTGTATCATTAGGTTTTATTTCACCAGTTTTTTGTGGTTCAATATTTGCCGTCGTGTTGGTTGATGTAATTTTAGAAATTTCTGTCATATATGAATAAAGGTTTTTTAGTACAAAAATTTGCGTATTTTGAAAAAATTTGTTAAAAAGTTTAATATTTATGCATGTGAATTGTGAAATCTATAAATAAAAGAGTCGAATTTTTCTTTTAAATCACTAACACGTTCTTTGAATGTTCTAGGTGCTATTTCAAGTTTTTCTGGTGTAAAAATGACTACTTGTCGTTGTTTTGCACCTATTACTTGATTCATATCTGTATTGAATAAATTTGATAAACCACCATCACTTTTTACACCTTTGGGTAAATATGCTGCATCGTAACCTGCTTTTTGAAAAACTTTTTGAATTAGACATTCTTTTGTAGCATTTTGAATTTCGACTGGTAATTTTTTGAATTCTTTTAGAGGATAACGTTCATTGACAAACGGTAGTAATCGTTTATGTAAATCTCTATGACTTTGCTCTGTGACAAGTGCAATTTTAGAGTCTTTTGTTAGTTTAATAGGAATAATATCACCATTCAAACCAGAAAAGTGTGCAGCAACTCTTACATCTGGTGTGACATATACTCCAGCACCAAGTTCTCGTTGTTCTCTACTCAACTGATTACTTGTATAACTATTAAATCCTGTAGCATATACTTTATCAGCCTTTTTTGTTCCGTGATAAAAAATTCCATTTGTAGGAAGTGCGTTTTGTGGACACTCTGATATATATGATTTCAATTGACTTCTCATTGCTGCATTTGAAGGTTTGAATTTCATTTGTAATTCTTTGCTATCAGTCAAATTCTTTTCTAAAAAATTATTGATAGTTGTCAAATATGGTTTACTTACTCGAGAAAATAGTTCTTGTCGTTTCTTTTCATTAACTTGATTACCTTTTAAAAGTTCTTGTTCTACTGTATTGCAGTGTCTATTTAAAGTTTGTTTCAATAGTTTAAAAGCACGTATCGTGTTTTTATCTTGTGCAATGTTGTTCTCTGCTAGGATACTTTCTGTTTGAGCAATATCAGCGTGTAAACCTGTTTTGAATGTAGGTTTTTCGAATATTTTTAATACTGTTGGTAAATTTATTTTGTAGTTACCTGTCTTATTTAAGATATTGTCTGCAATTCTATTACCTTCTTCATAGGCTTTGTTTAAGAAGGTAGAATTTCCGTGCAAAACTTTTGCCATTTTTGCAGGGTTGCGCCCTATCATTATTCCTAATGATAGAGAACTTAGCGTTAGACCAGTTGATGCAGTTATAAGTACAGCATTCTTTTTATATTTTTCCTTTGTTGATAACTCTAGTTTGTCGTGTTCAAACTTTAATGGATGAGTACTTATGTTTTTTTGTTTGGTTGAACTGTTTAATTTGGTCGAAACTGTAGGTAATATTCTTGAGATTTCAGTCATTCGATACCTAAGATTATAACTTCTACAATTGTTATTATACATTTTTTTTGAAAACTTACTAGTACTTTCTCTAATTCTTTACATTCTTCACAAAGTAGAAAATTTGTAGTAAACTTAGTTAAGAGAAAAAGGAGCTTTTAATGTCAGATAAAAAAGTCGTTAGTTTAGGTGAACAACGTTCTAAACATAAAGAAGATGATGAAAGAGAAGAAGTTGCAAAGGCTTCTGAAAATGAATCAGAACAAGAAGAAAGAGTTTATTGTAGTTTCTGTGGACGACCAAATACAGAAGTTGTAAAAATGGTTAAAGGTCCAGGAGTTAATATTTGTTCAGAATGTACAATGATTGCAGTTCAATATCTTATATTGAATGATAGAATGCCATCAGCAGAGGCTCAATCAATATTAGATACATTCTGGGGTAAATGTAGGTAAGAATTATGAATAAAATACAAATTAGAGCAGAAATTTTAACATTAATAACTAAATTACAAACAACAACAGCCGTTTCTGATGAAATGTTTGCTACACTTGATGCTGAACCTGACAAACAAGCCATTATGGATGTTTTGTTAAAAGAGTTGGCTAGAGCAAAAGAACAAAAGGCGTTTGTTATTTGTTATATCTTAACAAGATTGTTTGATAAAGATACTCTTGTTGAAAACTTAAGAGAATTTATCAGAGATAGAAAAATTAGCGATTATGCTAAAATGATTGCTTTTAATTTGTTGAGAGATTTAGGTAGTGAAGTTCATTATGATGAAGTGAATGGATACTTTACTGAATTTGACCAAATTGTTGAAGAAGAAACAAAAGAAATGTTAAATTCAGCATTGATGAATCCTGAAGCACAGATTGATTTTATAGATTTCTTATCAGCACTAAATCCTGATGACCAATTAGTTTTGGTTAGAGCCTTGAACGAAGATTATACTCAAGATGCGTTGGCAAATATTTTAATTCCATTATTCTTGTATAATCCAAAAACTGAATTGGCAAAAGAAGTTATTAAATTGTTGAGTGACTCTCGTTCTCAATTGGCATTCCACGCATTTGAGGAAGCAAAAGATTTTGTTAGTGAAGATTTAATCCCATTGTTGAATAAAGGTTTATCAGCTTTGAAATTGTCAGGTATAAGAGTTGATAATGCTGTTGATTTTTATAAAAATATTTTAAAATCTTCAAAACCATACAAATCTTATATTAGTTATCCCGATGGACATGGCAACCAAGCAGTTGTATTTACACGTATTAGAGAAGATGAAGTTATTCAATTTGTTGCAATGGTATTGAATGACAAATATGGTATTTTGGATTGCTTTGGCTTTAACGAAATTACTAAAAACGATTTGAATAAAATTTTACATAAGTTCTATGGTGAAAAAGGTGGAGTTGAAGTTGAACATTCTGTTGTTAAGTATTTAGTTGATAGAGCAGAAAAATTGGCTCGTTACAACAAGGACTCTGTACCTTATGAGTATGTTTGTTGGAAAAATACTTTGTTAGATATAGAACCAACTAAACCAGAATGCAAGTTAGAATTTGTAGATTTAACCAAAGAAAATATTGATGAATTATGTTTAGATGATATTTCTCAATCTTGGTTTTATGATGAATATACTTCAGAAGAATTTGCAAATATGATTAAAAATTTGAATGAAGTATTTAAGGCAAATGATTTTAATGCTGATTTAGATAAATTCTTAGAAGAAAACTATTTAAAGGTTTATACACCAGAAGAAATAGAACTTTGGAAAAATCGTTTCTATTTGACAGCATATTTAAAACAATTAGAGGGTGATAATAGAAAGGCTCAATTGTATTATTCAATTGGTGATAACAAATCATTCTTGACGAATATATTAAGAAAAAGTATTTATGAATACTACGTATTACAACGTTGGAATTTGAAAAACTCAGCAAATACAACTAATATGTTCAAAAAAGACAAAAACTTATCATCTGAATTTGAATTGATGCAATTAGATATGATTATTTCTACTATTGAATCAAAATGGGTTAATGAAGATGCATAAAATAATGTGTCTTGATGTAGGAACGAAACGTATAGGAGTTGCTTTAAGTGATTATTTACACGTTACGGCAAGTGGGTTATGTTGTGTTCCTAGAAAACCTGAAGAAGAAGCAATAAAAGAAATAAAAAAGATTGCAAAAGAAAATAATGTTAAAGTCATAGTTTTTGGTGTACCAGTTAATATGGACGGAACTTATGGCTTTCAATCTGAGGATTGTAAAAATTTCGCTGGTAATTTTGATGAGTTTGATATAATATTTGAAGATGAACGATTGACTTCTGATTTAGCAGAAGAAAATTTAAGAAATAGAAAAATCGATTTTAGAAAAAATAAATCTTTGGTTGATATTGAAAGTGCGTGTATTATACTAGAACAATATTTAGGAAAGTGAGTTTAAAATGAGTAAAGTTAATGAAGATAATATAATTGAAACTATTGATGAAGATGGTGAAGTAATCAAATTTGAATTGTTTGACGTTATCGAATTTGAAGAAAAAGAATATGCTCTTTTATTACCAGTAGATGTTGAAGCTGATGAAGATTCAGATGAGTCAGAAATGGTATTGATGCGTTTAGTAAAAGAGGGTGAAGAATATTCTTTTGAAACAATTGATGATGAAGAAGAATTCGAAAGAGTTTCAGATTATCTTGAATCAATAGAGGACGAAGATTAGTGTTTGAAAAATTTACGGAACAAGCAATAAATACTGTATATGATGCTCAAAATTACGCTATCAAATGGGGTAGTTCTGAGGTTTATATTGGTCATTTGTTATGTGCTATTGTGCATAATGCAAAAGGTATTTCTCTTAGAATGTTTAGAAATTGTGGTATTGATACTGCAAAGATAGAAGAGGAAGTTAGAAATTATGTTTCACCTACAACGAAAAATTACGTTGTTGTTCCGTTCAATAATGATGTGAAAACATTGTTAAAACAAACATTAGACTTGGCTACAAAATCAGGTAACAAAAATATTTTGTATGAACATTTATTCTTGGCTTTGTTAAATGCTAAAAATCCTAGCGTTAATGAAGTTTTAGAAAAATATGGTTTTGATATTTTTAAAGCAAAAGATATTTTGAGTAAACTTGTTCAAAAGAAAATGAAAAAGATGACTCACCCAGAGGGCGAAGAAGCAGGTGAAGTTAGAAAGATTGATGAAATTTATAAGAATTTTGAACGTTCATCTATCTTTGATAAAGCAATTTCAAAATTGACGGCATCTGGTTATGAAATTTTGGGTACAGAACAGATTGTATCATCAATTTTAGAGAATAAAGATTCTGATATTGTGAAGTTATTATCAGAATTTGGTGTTACTCAACAGACTTTTGATGAAAGACTAGCAGAGTTAAAATCAAGAGATGCTGAATATTCTGGACGTAAAATTGTATTTACACCAAATGCGTTTTGGGTTATGAATAATGCCCTACAAGCAGCAAAAGAATTGGGTTCATCTACTGTATTACCTGAACATATCATTTTAGGCATATTGAATGTTAAAAAAGGTATTGCAAGTGAAATCTTTAAAGAAATGGATATTGATTTTGAAGATTTGTCAGAAAAAATTATTAAACCTATCGAAAAACAAATGCCTGAAACTTTGGTTATTTTGAAGTTGGCTAAGGAAGAAGCAAGACGTATTGGACGTAATGTTGTTGGAACAGAAATGTTTTTGCTAGGTATTTTGGCTGAGGGTTCTGGTATAGGTGCTAAGGTGCTTAACAACTTAGAAATTACATTGAAAGATGCACGTAATGTTGTTGAAAAACTTTTAGGTTTTGGTAATGAATATTTTGATAATGAAATTGCATTTACAAAACGTGCTAAGAATGTATTAGAAAAAGCTTGGCGTTTGGCACAAGATGCGAAACGTGAAAGAATTAATTCTGAAGATTTGCTTTTGGCAATTACGTCTGAACATAGTTCTTTGGCTATGAAGGTGCTAGAACAATTAGGCGTTGATGCAGTTGAAATTAAATATGGTATTTTAAAAGAGATAGAAAAATCTTGATTAAAGAAGTAATTTCAAAATTTATTGATGAGTATAATTTAACCAATAAAACTGTTATTGTAGGGTTTTCTGGTGGTTATGATTCAATGTGCCTATTAGACGTTATGCAAAAACTTGCCCCTGAAAAGAATATTAAATTGATTGCAGCACATTACAATCATAATTGGCGTGGTGAAATTGCAAGGGCAGAACAGTTGCATTGTGAGGAGTTCTGTAAAGAAAAGGATATTGAATTTTATACTCAGACAGCAAGTGCTGATGTAAAAAAAACAGAAACCGAAGCAAGAGAATTGCGTTATAAATTTTTTGAAGATGCTATAAAACAATATTGTGCCGATGCTGTATTTACGGCTCATAATTATAATGATAATGCAGAAACTGTTTTGTATAGAATAATAAAAGGTACTGGTGTTGTTGGATTACGTGGAATACTTTCTAAACGTGATATTTTTTACCGTCCGTTGTTGAGTGTTACTCGTGAGGAAATTGAAAAATATTGTGTGGATAATGGGTTAAGTCCTAACAATGATAACCCTAATAATGATACGAAATATAAACGTAATTTTATAAGACATGAAATATTACCGGTGTTAAAGAAGATTAATCCTGAAATCTTGAAATCTCTGAATACGTTAGCAGAGGTTTCAATATCAGAAACAAATATTATTGAAGAATATTTAAGTAAGTTATCAAAGGATATGATAGTTGGTAACAAGATTGATTTGGCAAAGTTTAAAAATTTGTCAAAAGACGTTAAACAAAGATTACTTTATAAATTTATTTATGACATTGGATTTGATTATGATTATTCAATGATAAAAAATATTTTTAATTTTGTAGAAGGTAATGTATCGCAAAAGAAAATTTCTAAATATTCCTTATCTAATGATACTTGGCTATATTTAGGTGATAAATATATTGAGATTATAAAGAGTTATGAAAAACAAAATGATGTTGTCACTATTGATAAAGATGGAACTTATACACTTGGTGAATCTTTGTTTTGTATTTCAAAATGTTTAACAAAAGAAAATAATTGTGATGAAACTATTGCATTTGTAGATTTGTCAAAATATAATAATTTAACTTTAAGAACTCGAAAAGATGGAGATATAATTTCACCATTAGGGTTAAAAGGAACTATGAAGTTGAAAAAATACTTGATAGATAAAAAGATACCACAACATAAACGTGATAAATTATTGTTGTTATGTACAGATAATGAAGTTTTATGGGTGGCAGGAGTCGGTTTAAGTGATAAGATTAAAACTATTACAAACCCAACTCACAAACTTAGTGTTAAATATAATGAGGACATATTATGAAACCTATTACAGAAAAAGATTTAAAAGTTTTGTTTACAGAAGAACAAATCCAATCAAAGATTAAAGAATTAGCTAATCAATTGAATGATGAATATAAAGATTCAAAAGTGTATGTTATCTGTGTTTTAAAGGGTTCTATAATGTTTACCGTTGATTTGGTTAAACATTTGAAAATGCCATTGAGAATGGAATTTATAAGACTTTCTAGTTATGGCACAAATTATACTTCAACAGGTAAAGTTAGTGCCGTTGATATATCATTGCCTGATTTGAATGATAAAAATGTTTTGATAATAGAAGATATTATTGATACCGGTCATACTGCACAGTTTTTGACTAATTTTATTAAGAATAATTTTAAGACAAAATCTATGAAATTTATTTCATTATTAGATAAAAGATGTAAACGTGTTGTTGATATAAATCCTGATATGTATGGATTTACGATTGATGACAAATTCTTGGTAGGTTATGGACTAGATTATGATGGATATTATAGAAACTTAACCTATGTTGGATATGTTGAAATTTAAAAGATTGTGAAAATAAAATAACCGACTAATTTATTAGCCGGTTATTTTTTATTATATGGATGGAGTTTTTATTTGATTAAGCAACTATTTGGTTGTATTGAGCTAAGATTGTTGCTTTTTGTTCTTCAGGAAGAGATTTGAAGTATGCTTTTTCTTGAGCAGTTAATTGAGAGTAAAGGTCTGCGTATTCTGATTTGTTACCGAATTGTCTGCCTGCGATACCTACTGTTAACCATCTTGCTGCTGGTTTTTCGTAAGCGATTGTACCGATTTCTCTTGCTACGTGGTCGTAACCTGTTCCTTCTTGAGCGTTGTATTTAGCATTTAAAACATCGTTTTCTGTTTGTTCTTTTTCAAGTTTGTTTTTAAGAGTGTTTGCTTTTTGTTCTGCTTTTTCTAGTTGAGCGTATGCTCTATCATTTGTTGAACTTTCTGCATTTAATTCGTTGTATTTATTTGTTGCATCTGTTGATTGTTTTTTAGTTTCAGCTAAATTATCATTTGATGTTTTTACTTCTTCTTTTGTAACACCTTTTGGTAAAGTGAAATCTTGTCTGCCTTTAAGTTCTTCGATTTCTTTTTCTAATTTAGCGATTTTTGCTGTATCTGGTTTGTCTTGTTTGTTGATGCTATCAATTGTTTTTTGTTTGCTGTTGATTTCGTTTTGGATATGTTGTGCTTCACGAGTGCGTCTTGCTAAAACTTCCTTACCTGTTTTAATTTGTGTTTCTAGATTTTCAATTTCTCCTTTTAGTTTTGATTTTTCTGCATCTGTTGTTGCTTTTGAAAGTTCAGCTTTCTTTTGTGCTAAATCTGCATTTTGTTTTGTTATAATTTCATTTCCTTCTTCCCAAGAAGTTGTTTTATTCATTTCTTCAATTGCTGCTTTTTTAACTTTAAGAGTACTAATTTCTTCTTGTATTTTTGTATATTCTGGAGATTTTTTATCTTTGATGTCTTTTGCTTGTTTTTGTTTATCTGCAATTTCTTTATCTAATTTGCCTGCTTCGTTTTCGATTTTGCCTTTTGTACCATATACTGCGTTGTTGTAGTTTTCAGTTACTTTACCTGTGAATGCATCTTTTTGTGCAACGCCTTCTTTTTTCAATGCTCCAAGTTTTGTTGTGAAACCTTCGCCAGCACCTTGATATGCTGTTTTGAAACCATCGAAACTTTTACTTACTGCTTCGCCAGAATCTTTGAATACTTGTTTTGTTGCTTTTGCATAACCACCAATTCCGTCGAATTCTGAAGGATTTGCTGCTGAACCTTTTGCTACTGCTTTAGCACCAGCTACTGCTAAAGCACCTGCTGTAGTATTTGAACCTAATGATTGCCATGCTGCTTCAGCTTCTGCATCTGTATCGGCTGTTGCAATATCATAAATTGATTTGCCCATTCCGATTGCAGAAACACCGATACCTGCTGCTGCAATCATTGCTGGAACTGCTGTTCCTGCAGTTAACACGGTAACTGCACCTACACCCACTGCAATTGCTGCTGTTTTCAGAGTCTGACCGATGCTGAAGTTACCTTTTTCGTCTGTGAACATGCCAGTAAAGAATTTACCAACACCTTTTGCAAAGTTTAATGCTGCTTTGCCGAAACCGATACTTCCATCGTCTTTTTCTATTTTCTTTTTCTTTTTAGCTAATTCTTGTGCTAATTCTGTATCTTGTTCGCTAGTGAAAGATACGTTTTGGTTGTTGTTTTGAACACCTGTATTTTGTAAATTGTATTGATTGTAATAATCATTGTAATTTGTGTTGTAAATACCTGCTGTCATAATTCCTCCGTGTGTAATAATTTTCTCTTAGTTATTGTAAATAATGTGTTGATTGTGTTGTGTGTATAAAAATTAGCAACGTTAAGTAAGCCGTCTATACGACAGACTATTTTGTAAATCCTATTACCGGTTCTAGGTTTACTTATTTTCTTGCCTAATCTTAGTAGTTGAAGTTCCTTTGAACTTATTTTATTTGGTGTTTGTTTCTATTTGCCAAAGAGCAACTTTTACAAACATAGTCGAGATTTGTCTAACTCAATATAATCTTAATTTCCCGTATTTATATAAAGTATTTTTATCTTCAATAATTGCCTAATTTATGAATACTTTATTAAAAATCTTGATATTATTGAGTTATAGTGCTTTACATTTGTTTACAATAGGGCTATTTTATACAAATTACACATTGGTATAAATATCATGTTCGTATTTATCATGCCAGTGATTGTCATCATCGTTAGTTTGTTTTTCTTTGTTTTTGACATATTCGGCATGAGTGATTAAACGTTTTGTCTTAGCACTTTCATCTATTTTGAATACGTTTATGAATGAATATATTGCAAGGATTACGGCTAAAGCAAAGATTGCAATATAAGAATGAGGGTTTGCAACAAGTTCGCCATTCGTACCAAGTACAGGTTTAAACATATCTAAGAAACATCCAACAATGTTGCCTAGAACTGCAACTGCAAGGTAGAATCCACATATCATTACACTAACGGCTGTGTTTGCTACTTTTGGACCATTGAAGTCATGAAGTAGTGGTACAAGTAATGGTGATAGGCTTGCACCAAATGCAATTGTACAGAATAAGAATGCGATAAATGGAGTTCTTATATTTAAGCAAACACATACAAGTATAGTTGAAAATACGAATAATGTATTTAAACTTGTAAGTCTTAAAAATATTGTTCTTCTATTTAAAACGGCTTTACTCCAAAATGCTAGGATTGAACCTGATACTGCGTATAAAGCCCCCATTATAGAAAGAATTGTTGCTGCTTTCATAACAGGCATTAAGCAGAAATCTTGTAAGAATTTTTTGCCTATAACGGTTTGAACAACGTAGTATAAACCATAGTTTAGACAAGCAAAAGAATATAAATTTAAGTTCTTTTTGTTGCCAAAAGTTTCTTTGTATAGTTCTAAATCCATGTGAACGGATTTGTCTATTGGTTGGTGTGATACAGTTCTATCAATGATAGCGAATAAAGCACAAACGATAGCACTAATTACACCAGTTACAACAAAGGTTTGTCTCCAACCGATTTTATCTATTAGTGCAACAAGTGGAGCATTTGCGATGATTCCACCTAAGTATCCGATTAGAAGAATTAAAGAAAGCACTATACCAAAGTTTTTCTTTGGAACGAGTCTTCTAGTTTCGTTTATCAAACCAATGTAGAATGTTGCAGAGCCAAGACCTATTAAAACTCTACTAAAATATAGTAGTGGTAATGTTTGAGAAAATGGGAATAAAACACTACCTGTTAGGAATAATAGACAACCAACTGTTATTACTCTGAATCCACCAAATCTTGCAATTAGGATACCTATTACAAGTTGACTTAGTGCATATATGTACATAAATGATGCACCAAGAGAGGTTATACATTGTGCTGTTGTGTGTAAATCGCTTTGTAATAAATCAAACATTGCTCCAGGAACTGCAACTCTTTGGATATTTGCTGCAAAATATAAAATTGAACCTAGAACTACTAATGATATTTCTGCTAATGGAATCTTTTTCATAATGTATAATTTTACTCTCGACAAAGTTTTTTATCAAAGTTTTTTGAAGTTATATAAAGAAAAATTCTATTCATTTCTTTTAAGAAATGCTTTTGTTTCTCTTTTTTGTTATAATCGTACTTGATTATTACAAAATAAAAAGGAATTATATAAATGGTTGAAATAAGAGAAGAATTTATTGAACAAGCAAAATTTATATCAAGAAATGCTGAAATCTTACCGGGGGGTATTGAAGAATTAGCAGTAAAATTACAGCATTCTGCTGATACAAATACTCCACTAAGAATTAAATTAGGTATGGATCCAACTAGACCTGATTTACACTTGGGACACACCGTTGTTATGAGAAAACTTAAAGAGTTTCAAAGACTTGGTCATAAAATTGTTTTAATCGTTGGTGGCGCAACTGCGATGGTTGGTGATCCATCAGGAAAATCTGAAACAAGACCTGCTTTAACAAAAGAACAAGTTGAAGAAAATGCAAAAACATATTTTGAACAAATGTCAAAGGTTCTTGATGTATCAGAAGCAGAAGTTGTTAATAATGCTGATTGGTTACACAAAATGTCTTTCACAGATTTATTACAACTTGCAGGCAAAGTTACTGTTGCTCAAATGATGACACGTGATGATTTTGCAAAAAGATATGCAGAGGGAAAACCTATTGCTATTCACGAATTCTTCTATCCATTGATGCAAGCATACGATTCTGTTGCTATTGATGCTGATATAGAATTGGGTGGTACTGACCAAAGATTTAACACATTATTAGGTCGTGATATTCAATCTGCTTATGGTAAAAAATATCCTCAAATGGTTTGTCTATTACCATTGTTAGAAGGTACTGATGGTGTTGTTAAAATGTCTAAAACATATCCTGAACATTGTATTTCTTTAACAGATAGTGCAAATGATATGTTCGGTAAAATAATGAGTATTCCTGATAATATGATTACTCGTTATTACAGTTTGTTGACAGATGCAACAAAAGAAACTTTAGAAATGTATGATAAGCAAATTGAAGAAGGTTTTGTTAATCCTCGTGAAATTAAATTGAAATTGGCTCATACAATTACTGCCGAATATCATGGCGAAGATGGTGCAGACAAAGCACAACAAGAATTTATCAATGTTGTATCCAACAAGGGAATACCACAAGATATTGAAACTGTTAAAATAGAAAATGGAGCAAATATTCTTGATGTTTTACAACAATTAAACTTTATTCAAAGTCGTGGTGAAGGCAAAAGACTTATTCAAGGTGGCGGTGTAAAAATTGATGGTGAAAAAATCTCAGATATAAATTATGCCGTAAATGTTGATGACGAAGTTGTTTTACAAGCAGGTAAAAGAAAATATGCGAGGTTGACAAAATGATATATTCAAACGTCTTAGAGTTGATAGGTAATACTCCACTAGTTAAATATAATGACAATATTGCGTTAAAATTGGAGTTTTATAATCCGTCTAATTCCGTTAAGGATAGGGCGTCATACTCTATGATTAACTGTGCAATGAAAGATGGCAAAATAAATAAAGATACTGTTATTATTGAGCCTACAAGTGGTAATACAGGTGTTGGGCTTGCTATGTGTTGTGCAGTTTTAGGTTTGAAAATTATTATTGTTATGCCTGAAAACATGTCAGATGAGAGAAAAAAGCTGATTAGGGCTTATGGTGCTAAATTAGTTCTAACTCCAAAATCTGAGGGTATGAAAGGTGCAGTTTCAAAGGCTCAAGAATTGTTAAAAGAACATGAAAACTCTTTTATGCCAATGCAATTCTCTAATCCTGCAAATCCTTATGCACATGAAGTTGGTACTGCAAAAGAAATCTTTGAAGCAACTGATGGTGATGTTGATATTGTTGTAGCAGGTATTGGTACTGGTGGTACTGCTGTTGGTGTTAAAAATGGCTTGAGTAAATTGAAACCTGATGTAAAAGTTTTTGGTGTTGAACCAAAAGAAAGTCCATTGCTAACAGATGGTGTTGCTGGTCCTCACAAAATTCAAGGTATTGGTGCAAATTTTGTTACGGATATTTATAATTCAGGCAATTTAGATGGTGTGCTTGATATTGAGGGTGATGTTGCAATCAAAGAAGCTAGAGAATTAGCAAAAACACATGGTATTTTGTGTGGTATTTCATCTGGTGCAAATGTTGCAGCTGCAAAAATGTTATCTGAAAAATATCCTGATAAGAAAATTGTTACTATTATTTGTGACTTTGGTGAAAGATATTTATCAACGGAGTTGTTTGATTAATGTTATTTAGAGCATTAAAAAAAATAAAAGAAGATATTAAAGTTATTTACGAAAATGATCCTGCTGCAAATAATATATGGGAAGTTATTTTTTGTTATCCAGGATTTCAAGCTTTGTTATCTCATAGGATTGCTCACAAATTAAAATGTTGGGGTGTTCCTTTTATACCACGATATATTTCGTATCTTACAAGGATTATTACAGGTATAGAAATCCATCCATCTGCTCAGATTGGCGAACGATTGTTTATTGACCATGGTGAGGGTGTTGTAATCGGTGAAACAACAATTATTGGTGATGATGTTCTGATATATCAACAAGTTACATTAGGTGGTACAGGGAAAGAACATGGAAAACGTCACCCTACAATCGGTAACAATGTTATTATTGGTGCAGGTGCAAAGGTTTTAGGTAATATAAAAATTGGTGACAATGTTAGAGTTGGTGCAGGTTCTGTTGTTGTTGATAATGTACCTGAACATTGTACAGTCGTGGGTGTTCCAGGTAGAGTAGTTCAACAAAAATTCGTTAATCCTGATGGCGTTTTGATGCATAATAGAATACCAGACCCTGTTACTTGTGAACTAAATAGATTAAAATATGAAATTTTAGATATGCAAAATCGTGTATCTGAACTTGAAGAAAAACACAAATAATTGTTAACTATTTGTAACGTCTATATGTATCCCTTTTATCTTTGAAGTATAATTTAGTTATGAAGAAGAAGATTAGTATTTTGGGCTCTACAGGCTCTATTGGGACACAAGCGTTAGAAGTTATTGAAAGATTAAGCGACAAATTCGAAATTATTTCGTTGTCTGCTGGTGGAAATGTTGATTTGTTAAATGAACAAATTGCAAAGTTTCACCCGAAATCTGTGTGTGTATCAAAGAATGCTGACAAAGTTATCGGTTGTGATAAAGTTTTGTCAGGAACAGAGGGCTTAGATGAAATCTGCTCAAATACTGAAAACGATATTATATTAGTTGCAGTATCTGGTAAGATTGGTTTAGAACCAACTATTACTGCTATCAAAAATCATATCAATATTGCTTTGGCAAACAAAGAAACACTTGTTATGGCTGGTGATATTGTTATGAAACTTGCAAAAGAAAATGGTGTTGAAATTGTTCCTGTTGATAGTGAACATTGTGCAATTCACCAATGTATAAAAGACATAGCACAAGTTTCAAAACTTATTATTACAGCATCAGGTGGCCCATTCTTGCATAAAACAATTGATGATATGAAGAATGCAACCGTAGAACAAGCACTTGCTCATCCACGTTGGAATATGGGTAGAAAAATTACAGTTGATAGTGCAACTTTGATGAATAAGGGTTTAGAAGTAATTGAAGCACATCATTTGTTTAATATGCCTTATGACAAGATTGATGTTGTTGTTCATCCACAAAGTATTGTTCACTCAGCAATAGAATATGTTGATGGTAGTGTTATTGCTCAATTAGGTTTGCCTAGTATGCATATTCCTATTCAGTATGCAATATGTTATCCTGAACGTTTTGAGGGAATTAAATCAAAAAGTTTCAGTTTCTCTGAAATCGCTAGATTGGATTTCTTAGCACCTGATTACGACAAATTTGGTTTCTTGAATTTGGCTTATTCAGCAGGTAGAACTGGTGGTTCTGCAACAGTTGCTTTAAATGCTGCAGATGAAGAAGCAGTATTTGCATTTTTAGATGGAAGAATTAAATTGTTTGATATTTATGAAATAACTGAAAAAATATATTCTGAACATAACGTTGTTAAAAATCCATCTATAAAAGAAATTTTTGATATTGATAAAGAAGTTAGAATTAAAACAAAAGAACTTATTCAAAGGAGTTATCAGTGTTTGAATATCTAAAAGGTATTTTGGCAGAAAAATATAGCAATAATAACGGATATTATTTTATCGTGGAAGTTGCTGGTATTGGTTATAGTGTCGAAGTGTCTGAATTAGATTTTAATAGTGGCATTGATAATGAAACAGAGTTAAAGATTTATACAAAATTGATTCACAAGGAAGACTCAATGTCTTTGTGTGGTTTTTTAAAGAAAGAAACGAGAGATATTTTTAATTATTTAATTTCTGTATCTGGTGTTGGTGTGAAAATGGCATTAGCATTACTTGGCAGATTTGATGCTTGTGATTTGATTTCTATCGTTATCAATGAAGAATATAAAGAACTTACTCTTGCAAAAGGCGTTGGTACAAAATTAGCACAAAAGATTATATTAGAATTGCGTGACAAACTTATAAAAGCAAATATTACAGCAGTTCCAAACAAGTTTTCTAATATTGAGTTATCTCCGGCATGTCAGGAAACAACTTCAATATTGTTATCATTGGGTTATACTGATGATGAGATAAATACAGCATATAAAGTGGTGATGGGAAAATGCGAAAATAAAGACGATTCAGAGGAATTATTACGTGAAGCTCTGAAATATTTATCAATGTAAATCTTTTTTAATGAATCATGCTTTTACTAGCAAAAAATATTTTGGAGTTACATTATATTAGTAAGGTAAAGGTGTGTGTATGATTAATTTTTCTTCCAACAATATTCAAACTACTCGTAGATCTGGTTATGTTCAAACAAAGGAATTACCTCAATTAGGGGCAGATGATAATGTACAAAAAAATGCTAATAATAACAAAAACGTAACAGAACCTGTTGCTAGTGTTTATGATAAAGATGTAAAATCTCCAGGATTGAATTATTTTGTTTCTAATGTTAATGATAAACAAAAAAGTGAAGCAAAAAATGAAAAATCTCCTATTCAACCAGATGGTACAACTAAATTGAAAGTTGGATATTTAAACGATTTACACGGACAATATTTAAAATTAGAAAAAATTGCCGATGCTCTTCAAGATTGTGATCTTCGATTCTCAGGTGGCGATAACATGATTGGTGATGATAGAAACCAAGATGTTAACAAATGTGTTTGTGCATATATGGACGGTGAAAAAATTGAAGCGTCAGCATTAGGTAACCATGACGTTGATATGTCTGAAAAGAATTTTGATGAGTTAACAGATAATTTAAAAATGAAATATATGGCTAAAAACTTTAATCAAGATGCGACTTCTAAGACTGGTCAAAAGAAAGAAAATGGTGCATATATTAATGATAAATTAGCAGATTCTTATGTTGGTGAATATAAAGGCGTAAAATATGGTGTAATTGGTATTGCTCCTGTCGATATGCGTACTCGTATGACTCACCCAGAAAATTATGAAGATTTCAAAGTTGATGATTTGCCAGAAACAATCAAAGGTATCCAAAAAGAAGCAGATGAACTACAAAAACAAGGCGTTAATAAAATATTCTTGTTATCTCACGTAGGTCACTTGGCTGATAGAGAAATCGCTCAAAGAACATCAGGTATTGATGTTATCATCGGTGGACATTCTCATACTTACGTAGATGGTATTGTTCCTGGAGAAAACTTGTTCTTGTCAAAATCAAAAGAACCAGTATTGATTACAAATGCTGAAAAAGATGGTAATTATTACGGTAAAACAGAACTTGTATTCGATAAGAACGGTGTATTAGTTGACGGTACAAACACTTTGTATGAAACAAGCAAACGTCCAAAGAACTTGATTTATAAAAAAGTATTTGACGATATTATGGGGCAACCTGAAAAATTAGGTACTATTCGTTCTGTATTACCTGCTCCAAAACAACGTTTAAGTGTTGAAAACCCTCACGCAAACTTTGTTGCAGATGCTATTAGAAATGAAATGAACGTTGATATAGGTTTGGTAAATGCTGGTAATATTCGTAACGCATTTGAACCTGGAGAAATTGATACTTCTGATACAAAATCTATTTCACCATTCGGTGATGGTATGTGTATCTGTCCAGTAAATGAAAAAGACCTTGTTGACGGTATTAAAGCAGGTTGTAAATCTGTTGTTGATAAAAATGGTAAACCTGGTTTATTCTATGCTTCAGGTTTAACATATACTGTTAAAAAAGGTACTGGTGAATTGTTAGATATGACATATACTGACAAAGATGGCAAACAAACTAAGATTGATGTAAACAATCCAAATCCAAACAAAGTTTACAGAGTTGCTGCTGATGACTTTGTAATGCGTGGTGGTGACGGTATTCCATCTCTAAATCAATTAGACCATGCTGAAAAGAGATTTGATTTCAGTGAAGACAAATTGATTTCTGATTATATCAAACATTCTGAACAACCTATTGATATTAATATCACAGGTAGAATCAACATTGTTGATTAGAAAAATATTAAAATGAAATATTATGGGAGAAATTATATATGCGACCGAAAGGTCGCTATTTTTTATCTGTTTTTATACTAAAAAAGACCGACTTTGTTAAATCGGTCTTTTTATTTCTTAAATAATTTATAATAATTATTCTTCGCCGTTATCTTCAGAAACTTCTTCTGATTCTGCAACTAAATCATCAGCATCAACTGCTTGTTGATTCATTTCTTCTTCGATTTCTTGTTGAAGTTCATCGTGTTCTTCGATTTCATCGTCTTCAACTACTTCTTCAGGTTCAGAATAGTTTTTGATATTTTCTGCTTCAGCTTGTTCCATTTGAGAAACACTCTTGATGTCTATCTTCCAATGAGTTAGTTTGTGAGCTAATCTAACGTTTTGACCGTCACGACCGATAGCCAATGAAAGTTGGTCATCAGGAACAACAACCATTGCTTCGTGTGCTTCTTCATCATCAGCCATAATGTCAACAGAAACAACTCTAGCAGGAGCAATAGCGTTTACGATATATTCAACAGGATCTGGTGACCAACGAACGATATCAATTTTTTCGTTTTTAAGTTCGCCAACGATAGTTTGAATACGGCTACCTCTAGGTCCGATACAAGCACCTACGCTATCAACTTCTTCATCATTAGACCAAACAGCAAGTTTAGTTCTGTATCCTGCTTCACGAGCAATAGATTTGATTTCTACAATACCGTCTTCAATTTCAGGTACTTCAAGTTCAAACAATTCTCTAACGATTTCTGCGTGTGCGTGAGAAACAATAACTTGTGGAAGTCTGCTTGTTTCTTTTACGTTAAGAACGAATACTCTGATTCTGTTACCAACTTTATAGTATTCACCAGGAATTTGTTCTCTTTGTGGCATGATAGCATCAGTTTTACCGATGTTAACGATTACGTTTCTACCTTCAACACGTTGAATAATACCAGTTGTTAAAGTACCTTTCTTTTCTAAGAATTCGTTTAAGATGTTGTTCTTTTCAGCATCTCTAATTCTTTGAGTAAGAACTTGTTTTGCTGTTTGAGCAGCAATTCTACCGAATTGTTCAGGAGTTACTTCAATTTTAACTTCATCATCAACTTCAACTTCATCATCGATTTCTTTTGCTTCGTCTAATGGAATTTCAGTATCAGGATCAGAAATTTCGTTTACAACAACTTTTGTTCTAAAAATACCGATTTCGCTAGTTTCTTCAACTAGGATTGCTTCAATATTTGTAGCTTCTTTTATTCTCAAGTGACGTTTGTAAGCTGCTACCATTGAATCTTTAAGAGCTTCAATAATATCATCTTTAGATATTCCACGTTCTCTTTCTAATTCTTCACATGCTTCGTAAAGACCTGTTACTTTAATCATTTTATAATCCTTCCTGCCATAGGGCATTTGTTTTTAATCTACATAAAGTTTTGCTGATTGAATATTTTCTTTTGGTATAACAAGTTCTTTAGCATCGTCAAATCTAAAGAATGTTAGTCCGTGCGTTTCGTCCCAATCAACAATTTCACCTTTAAAAATACGCTCAGTTTCGTTTTCTAAAGGTTGTTTAAGTTTTATGCTTACTCTTCTTCCTTTGAAAATTTCAAATTCTTTGTCAGATTTGAACTTTCTTTCTAACCCTGGAGAAGATACTTCAAGGTAATATTTTACAGGAATAAGTTCATCAAGAAAATCATTAAGACTTCTTGTCACATTTTCACAATCGTCAAGAGTTATTCCTCTTTTGTGTGAATATAGATAAATTCTTAAAAACCAACGATGATTTTCTTTAGAAAAATCGATTTCGATTGGTATTAAATCATATCTCATTGCAGTGTTTTCAATAAGAGGTGTTATTTTTTCTATAATTTCATGTCTATTGATTTCTTGTTTCATAGCTCTCCTTATTGAAAAAAAGAACGGAAAAATCCGTTCTTTTTTTTGAAAAACTTCACAATATTATTGTACAAAAGTTTAAACTATTTGTAAAGCAAACTTGAATATTCTTTAAGTTTTTTTACTAAGTTTCTTTTTTTTTCGTTTTTTAATTTGCTTGATTATTTAGCAACATTTCTTTGACCGCAAAGAAACGTTGCACAAAGAAACTCCTGACCTGAACTTCATTCACACATCATAAGTAATTATTCTGCATAGAGTTTCGGAACTCGTGAATTTACAAATATTTTTAATATGCTAGTAAATTCACTCAAACACCTGTCTTGAATTATTCGGCTGGTCGCAGAAGCGTGGTTCTGCTCCACGTTACGGGATAGACTTCGTCGTCGCTCTACCGAAA
>JBNMJS010000003.1:0-46956 GCA_050873965.1 Cyanobacteriota bacterium
TAAGCATAGCAAACGGCAGAATTGCAACAATGTCATTAAAGAGTTTAACACTTGCAGATAACACAACATCAAATATCGCAATTGATATGGACTTGAAAGGTGGCAGAAGTGATGATGTTACAGCCGGTTCAGTAACTGGTAATGGTACATTAAATGTTAATAAAATCAATATTACAACTAACAGTAAGAGTCCAGTATCAATTACAATTCCAGGTAAGGATTCTGTAATTGGTTCTATTACAGCAAACAGAGCAGAAAGTGCAGAAGCAACATATAAATTAAAAACATTCAGAGATGAAAATGGTATCTTAAGAACAGTGGCATACGGACAAAAAGCTAAGAATGCTACAATAGCAGCACCAATTGCAGCACAAATCGGTGGATACTTAACACAAATAAATTCTTATGACCAAGCATTTGCAAACCTTGATATGGATATGCTAAAAACTGCTGAAGAAAGAAAAGCAGAAGATATGATGAACAAATATGCAGCATCAACAGCAAATGCTCCAATGACATATTCAGAAAAAGATGGACTAAACTACAATTCTAAAGGATTGTGGAATAGAGCATACGCTACATTTGAAAATGTACCATTCCATAACGGACCAAGAGTAAACAATGTTGGATATGGTAACTTCTTCGGTGGCGATATGGGCAAGAAAGAATTGTCAAACGGTTGGAAACGTCAATTTAGTGCATATATCGGTTATAACGGTTCAACACAAGATTATACAAGACAAAGTATAGACCAAAACGGTGGAACAATTGGTGTAATGGAAACTTGGTATAAAGGCAACTTCTTTACATCATTGACTGCAAACGTTGGTGCAAACAATGCTGAAGCAAATACAGACTTAGGCAAAGAACGTATGGTAATGTTGATGGCAGGTATCGCATCTAAGACAGGTTATAACTTTGAATTTAAGAATGGTAAATTCATCGTACAACCAAGCATATTGTTATCATACTCATTCATACAAACATTAGGTCATGATAATGGTTTAGGTCACCACGTTGGCTCAAACCCTATCAATGCAATTCAAGTTGCACCAGGAATCAAGTTTATTGCTAACCTTAAAAACGGATGGCAACCATACATTGGTGTAAATATGCGTTGGAACATAATGGATCAAGCAAGCTTCAATATTCCAGACGTGACATTACCAACATTGTCAATCAGACCATATGTTGAATACGGTGTTGGTGTACAAAAACGTTGGGGCGACAGATTTACTGGTTATGGTCAAGCAATGATAAGAAACGGTGGACGTAACGGTGTAATGCTTTCTATCGGCTTCCGTTGGGCTATTGGTAAATAGTGAGTTTAATTTGTTAAATTTGAATGCCTCATTTCTTCTTGAATTATTTTGCTAGTCGCAAAACGTACTTTTTGATTATAAATTTTCACCTATCACATTCGTTCGTGCCTTTGTTCAGAATAACGAAACTATTGTCATATTGAGGCTTTAGCTGAAATATCTATTAATTTTATTATAATATTTTCTGGACTATTCCGTCATTCATTTCATTTAATTCTTATAGTGATAGTAAGTAAAATATAGCAAATATTACGTAACTAAAAATCGGCAATAGCGGAGTGAACCGAGAATGTTAATGAAACATAATGTCGAACTGTCTGAGTGATTTTGAAACATTTAAAAATATACAAAATCACGAGTTGTGAGACTCGATTGTTGAATTATACAATTCTCGTGTGAACGGAAGCGTCGCCGAGAGTTTCTTTTGTTTCGTTTTCTTGTCGGCACAAGAAAATGAAAGTATGAATTGAGCAAATTAAATCTATCTATTTATTTTATAGATCTTTCGCTAGTATTTGTATAGTTATTATGTAATTTGCACAATTTATTGCTTAAGATGACGAAAATGGTGTCATATTCAGACTTTAACTGAAGTATTTATTATAATTAGCCAAATAATACAAGAAGAAATGAAGCATTAAAATTAAACAAATAAAATGCTGTAATGTTGCGATACTAAAGCAATATTATTTTCTTACTGTTATATATTTTTACATAGCCTTGACAATAGTTGCTCAAAAGAGGATAATTAAGTCATACATAATATGAGAATAATAAAAGGGAAAATTAGATTTTCTCTTTTTTTTTATGTTTTTTATATCAATTTTTGTAGTTATTTACGTAGTCTTCTACCTAATTCAAATGGTGGAGAAATTATTACAAAGTTGCGTAAAAATCTTGTTTGATGTACTCTTAATGTGGTTAACTAATGTATTACAATTGTATAAATTTAAAGGTGAAAATATGAAAATCGATTTTAAAAAAGACTCCCAAAATGTAGCAAGGGTAGAAATTGAAATCCCTGCAAAAGATGGCTTAAATGCTTACAATAGAGCCGTTAAAGCTTATGCTCAACACGTTAATATTCCAGGTTTTAGACGTGGTAAAGCACCAAGAAATATTGTTGAACGTCAAGTTGGTAAAGAAAGAATTATTACTGAAGCATTAGAAACATTATTGCCTTCAGCTTTCCAAGAAGTAATTCGTGAAAACAACTTAGAAGTTCTTATGCAACCAAAAGTAGAAAATTATGATTTCGAAGTTGGTAAAGATGTTAAAGTTACTGCAACTATAGAATTAAAACCAGAAGTAACTTTAAAAGAATACAAAAATATGACAGTTGATGTTGAAGAGTTCAAAACTCCAGATGATGCATTTGACAAGTCATTAGATAATTTATTAAATCAATCTGCTAAATTAGAATTAGTAGTTGATAGAAATACAAAAGCAGATGATGTTATCGTATTTGATTTTGATGGTTATTCAAATGGTGAAAAAATCGAACATGGTGATGCAAAGAATTACACAATGGATTTAGCAAATTCAAACTTTATTCCTGGTTTTGCAGAACAACTTGTTGACAAACCATTAGATAAAGAATTTGATGTAAATGTTACATTCCCAGAAAATTATCATGAAGCTAAATTGGCTGGTCAACCTGCTACTTTCAAATGTACAATTCACGAAATCAAAACAAGAGTTCTTCCTGAATTAACAGATGAATTTGCTCAAAAGGTTGGTCCTTTCAAAACAGTTGATGAATTGAAAGCTGATATTCAAGATTATTTAGACAAACAAAAAGAATCTGTTGATAAGAAAAATGCTGAAAAAGCAATCTTAGATAAAATTCATGATGAAGCTAAAATTGATATTCATGAAGCAATGATTAAAAGAGAAGCTGATTCTTTATTAGAAGAATACAAACAAAAACTTAAAGTTCAAGGTTTCACTTGGGAACAAGCAATTGAAGCCCAAGGCTTAGACAAGATTATGGAAACTATTAATTCTGATGCATTATTTAGAATTAAAAATTCTCTAATCATTGACAAGATTGCAAAAGAAGAAAAATTAACTGTTTCTCAAAAAGATATGACAGAAAAGTTTGATACTTTAAGTGCAGCTTATCAAATGGATAAAGAAACTTTTACAAAATATATGCTTCAAAACCCAGGAATGATTAACAACATTTCTCAACAAGTTTTGAATGAAAAAGTTATTAACTTCTTAGTTGAAAACAACAAAGTTAATTTTGTAAAAGCAAAATAAGAATGTATAATATTAGGTAAAAGAAAGGAATTATAATATGAGTTTTGTACCTGTTGTAATTGAACAATCTAGCAGAGGTGAACGTTCATTCGATATTTTCTCTAGATTATTAAGAGAAAGAATCATCTTTTTAGGAACACAAATCGATGATATGGTTGCGAATTTAGTAGTTGCTCAATTACTATTATTGGATAGTGAAAATCCTGAAAAAGATATTATGTTGTATATCAACAGCCCAGGTGGTAGTGTTACTGCTGGTTTTGCAATCTATGATACAATGCAACATATCAGAGCTGATGTAAGCACAATTTGTTTAGGTCAAGCTGCTTCAATGGGTGCATTCTTGTTATCATCAGGTACAAAAGGTAAGAGAATGGCTCTTCCTCACTCAAGAGTACTTATTCACCAACCATTAGGTGGTGCTCAAGGTCAAGCTACTGATATCGAAATTCAAGCACAAGAAATCTTAAGAATTAAGAAATCTTTGAACGAAATCTTAGCATCTAACACAGGTCAAGATATCGCTAAAATTGAAAAAGATACGGATAGAGACTATATCATGACTCCAGAAGAAGCTTTAACTTATGGTATGATTGATAAAGTTATTTCAAAGGAAGCATTATAGGAGATAGAAATGTCTAATGATAGCAGATTAAAATGCTCATTTTGCGGAAAAACTCAAGACCAAGTAAAAAAACTTATTGCTGGTCCTGAAGTATATATCTGTGATGAATGTGTTGAACTTTGTAATGAAATCTTAGATGAAGAATTTTTTGAAAATAAAGAAAAAGATTCTAATTCAGAAGAAAAATCTGCAACAGATGATTTAAAATCTGTACCAAAACCACATGAAATTAAGGCTCATTTAGATGAACATATTGTTGGTCAAGATGATGCTAAAAAGGTTTTGTCGGTTGCTGTATATAACCATTACAAACGTTTAGAACACAATAAAGATACTTCTGGTGTTGAAATCCAAAAATCGAATATTTTACTTGTAGGTCCTACAGGTAGTGGTAAGAC
Organism: Cyanobacteriota bacterium; assembly: GCA_050873965.1. Classification (GTDB taxonomy): domain Bacteria; phylum Cyanobacteriota; class Vampirovibrionia; order Gastranaerophilales; family Gastranaerophilaceae; genus UBA2883. The sequence continues at coordinate 4,611 of JBNMJS010000003.1, forward strand.
ATTGTTAGCACAAACACTTGCTAAGTTCTTAGATGTACCATTTGCTGTTGCAGATGCTACAACTTTGACAGAAGCAGGTTATGTTGGTGATGATGTTGAAAATATTCTTTTGAGATTGTATCAAAATGCTGAGTTTGATGCTTCACGTGCAGAAAAAGGTATTATTTATATCGATGAAATCGATAAAATTGCTAGAAAGTCTGAAAATACATCTATTACAAGAGATGTATCAGGTGAAGGTGTTCAACAAGCATTATTGAAAATGATTGAAGGTACTGTTGCTAATGTTCCTCCTCAAGGTGGAAGAAAACATCCTCATCAAGAGTTCATTCAAATTGATACAAGCAATATCTTGTTTATTGTTGGTGGTGCATTCGTTGACTTAGACAAGATTATTTCACATCGTGTTAAAGACGGTTCTTCAATTGGTTTTGGTGCAAAAGGTGCAGGTACAAAGGCTGAAAAAGAACTTGAATCTGCAAAAATGCTTAAAAAATTGCAACCTGAGGATTTATTGAAATTTGGTTTAATCCCAGAATTTATTGGTCGTATTCCAATTTATGCTGTACTTGATCCACTTGATGAAAAAACATTGAAGATGATTTTGACAGAACCTAAAAATGCTGTATTGAAACAATATCAATGTTTATTGAAAATGGATGGTGTTGATTTAGAAATTGAACCAGATGCAATAGATTTGATTGCAAAAGAAGCACTTAAACGTAAAACTGGTGCTAGAGCATTGCGTTCAATTGTAGAAGAATTGATGCTAGATATTATGTATGATATTCCGTCAAAGGGTGATGTCGATAAATTCGTTGTTACTAAGAAAATGGTGGAAGAACGTAATAATGCTGAATTGATTCAATTACCGAAAAAAGATAAAGCAGAAATTGCATAATAAAAATGGGACTGTTAAAACAGTCCTATTTTTTGTATTTTATTTTGCGATTTCAGGTGCTTTTTGAAAATAAGTGGCAAAATCTTTTTTATAGTCTGCTAAATTTGTGCAGTAGGCTTGTAAGTCAAAAGATACGCCCCTTTTTGATGGGTGAGTTTTTATTCCCATTGATTTATATAATGCTCTCATAAATGTATTAGATATTGCATCACTGCCTCTTTCCCAAGGTGTAGCGTGAGCCATAATCCAACGTATTTCTGCAATATCAGAGTTTATTTTGTCTAAATGTTCTTCTGTGACTTTTTCAGGATGTTGAATATAGTCTTTTTGTAAGTTGAAATATTTTCCTCCGACTCTATCAAGTGCGTTGTTTATATGTTCTGCTTTTCCGTGGATCATTTCGCCACACTTGCAAGTAGGTGAATAGAAAATATCGGTTAAACTCATATCAAAATAAGGATTTTTTAAGGGTTCTTTTGATACTTTTGCAAAACGTTTTGCATATCCACTATATTTGTCATAACCGTGATTGTGTCCAAAAGGAGTTTGGATAGTTACATTTGCCCAAGTTCCAAGTGGACCATAACCAAAACGTGAGACTCTCAACACACCAGTATGTGTTGCAAGGTTTCTATCTGTTGATTTTGAGTTCGCAATTCTCATAGAATCGGCTATTCCACGAAGAACTGAATCTGAAGAATTATTTTTTCGTATATTTTCTACGGCATCATCAGTTATTTTTGTTACTTTTTCTGCCCACTTCATATCTTTGCCATAACCTTTGATATTGATGAAAAAATCATTAGGGCTAAATTTCAATAAAGTAGAATTTGGATTTGCAGTAAAATTTACCTTATTTATAGATTTGTTTTGTTTTTGTTGAATAACGTTGTACGTATTGAATGTTGGTTGATGTGAGATAATCATATAAACTCCTGTTTATAGATAAATGTATGTTAATATAACGGTATTTAAAGAAATTTTTTGCTAGTTTAGAATGTTATGTTAAGTTTCATAAACTTATATTAAAAAAGAAAAATAATTTTTGCAAAAAATCTTTACTATTTTCCCTATTTACAATACTATGGTAATATATTATAGAGTTAATAGACAGAATTATAAAAGAGGTTATATTGTGGAAAATTTAGGACCGGATATTTTTGGAAGAAAAGAACCAACACCTTCTGCTACACCAGCAGATTCAGCAGTAAAACCGGCACCAATGGGTAGTCCGGCTAAAATTAAAGTTATCGGTGTAGGTGGTGGCGGCGGAAACGCTGTAGAAAGAATGATTAAATCAGGACTTACAGGAGTTGAGTTCTGGATAATGAATACAGATTTACAAGTTTTAGGTTATTCTTCAGCTAAGAATAAACTACAATTAGGTTCAAAACTTACAAATGGTCTTGGTGCTGGTGGTGAACCTCAAATTGGTGAGAAGGCTGCTGAAGAAGCACAACAAGAGATTACTGCTGCTTTAGAAGGTGCTGATATGGTATTCGTAACTGCTGGTATGGGTGGTGGTACAGGTACTGGTGCTGCTCCTGTTGTTGCTAAAATTGCTAAAGATTTAGGCATTTTGACAGTTGGTGTAGTTACAAAACCATTCTCATTCGAAGGAAAACGTCGTATGGCTCAAGCTGCTCAAGGTTTAGAAAAATTGAGAGAAGCAGTGGATTCATTACTAGTTATTCCTAATGATAAATTGTTAGAAGTTGTTGATAGAAGAACTGGTGTTCAAGACGCATTCGTTGTTGTTGATGAAGTTCTATTGAGAGGTGTTAAGGGTATCTCTGATATCATCACTATCCCAGGTTTAATCAACGTTGACTTTGCCGATGTTAGAAGTGTAATGCTTGCGTCTGGTTCAGCAATTATGGGTATCGGTCGTGGTTCAGGTGAAGGTAGAGCAATGGAAGCAGCTAAGATTGCTATCAATTCTAACTTACTTGAAACATCTATTCACGGTGCTAGTGGTTTGATTGTTAATATTACTGGTGGTCCAGATATGACATTGTTTGAACTTACTGATGCTATTAACTTAATCAACGATGCTGTATTAGATGATGCTAAAGTTATTATCGGTACATCAATTGATGAAGAACTTCAAGGTGAAATTTCAGTTACTGTTATTGCAACAGGTTTTGAATTAAAACCTCAATCTCCAACAATAGCAGTTCCTACAGCAAAAGAAACTACGACACCTTCAATCGATACTATTTTCTCAGGATTGAATACAAATGTTGGTGGAAATATGGCTGGTGGTATTGGTGCAAATCCTGCTCCAACAATGCCTCAAACACCTAATATGTCATTCACTAATATTGAAATTCCTGATTTCTTAAAGAAATAGAATAATATTATAATAAGAAGAAAAAAGCAGACTAAAAAGCAGACTATTTTGTAGTCTGCTTTTTTTATAAAATATTATTTAATTTTACGCTATTGCGGCTCGATTAGTGTACCTCGATTTCGCTTTTATTCCGGCACACAGATTTGCTATTCGCCCTGACATTATTAACATGTTTCTCTGTATGGCGGCGTAGTCATTCATCGCCTCCATCATCTTCTCTGGATCAACCATCGACATACTTATATCGTGGTTATCTACTTGTTCTTTTGCGTACTTTTTTACCAATAATTGGTCAATTCTGTCTTTTGCTCCAACTGCCATAATAACTAATTCCTCTATAACTTATCCCACTTATATAAAGTTTTTTTAGTTATAAAAATTGACTTTATTGTTTGAATTGTAAACATGTTGTAACAAATATTATCGTTTAAATATGAAAAATACTGCTAATATTATAAAAAAGAATCCTACAAGGTAGTTCCAACGAAATTCTTCTTTTAAATAAAGTACAGAAAAAACTGAAAAAACAATAAGCGTGATGACTTCTTGAATTGTTTTTAGTTGTGCTGCCGAATATACAGTGTGTCCAATTCGATTTGCTGGTACTTGAAAACAGTATTCAAAGAATGCTATTCCCCAACTTACAAGAATTATTACCCATAGGGCAGTACCTTTAAATTTTAAATGTCCATACCAAGCAAATGTCATAAATATATTTGAAATTGTTAATAGTACTATTGGTAAAAAGGCCCTTAACATAATATTCCCCCAATTTATAATAACATAGTTTAATTTTTTATTAAAAGTATAGTATTTATAATACGTATGTTAATAAATGTTACAACATGCTGAAACCATGAAATTGAGAGCGTTTCAAATACTTTATATATTTAAGAGAGCAAAAATAAGGAGCTGTTATGGCAGTTGCTGGACTTAGGTCTACAGATAGTTTTGAAAAATATTTAGACCTGACTGGTAAAAAACAGTCAGTAAATCAAGGTCTGCCTAGAAATAATGGTGAAATACAACTATTTTCTAATGGGAAAGTAGTTGAACCTGAAAAAGGTGGCTCTCAAGGAGTTAGACGAACATCAGAAACTAATACTGGTGCTGCTGCAGGTTCTGCTAATGCTCCAACAACGGGGACTGGCTCAGATCCGATGAGCATGACTGGTAGTCTATTCCAAACAAGTCTTGATGGTGGCGTAGTCGTTCCAATGGGACCAAGTTCAAGTGCTGGTGTTGGCTCAGTTTTAGGTGCATCAGGTATAAATCAACCTGATGGTGCTGATAGAAATGCTCCACAAGATGGTGCAACTGGCGGAAATCAACGAGGTGGTGCTACTGCTGGTGGTTCACAAAATGGCACCGGTACTGTAAATGACATGTTGTACAGTTTGTATGAACAAGCCATAAAAGAAGCAAAAGATGCTGAAGCTGCTGGTGGAGGTATTTTCGGAGCTGATATTTTAGGTGGTGGCACAGCAAATACTGGTGGTGCTGAAGGTACAGGTACTATAAATGGTGCTGAGGGTACTGGTGGTACAGAAGGTACAAACCCACCTGTTGCAGGAGCACCACAAAATAATTCACCTGTAGATGATACGGGTGATGTACCTAATGATGGTACAAAACCAAACAATGATAACAAACCTGAAGATAATTCAAATAATACTTCTAAAGGTATAAACAACCAAGAAGAAAAACGAGTTGAACAAGAACGATTAGAAGCTGAACAACGAAGACGACTTGAGGCTCAAAAGAATGATGAAGAGGCGGCTTAAGCCCTTTTCATAAGTCGATTATATTCGTTTATTAGTTGTTGTTTTGGTGGATAAATTTCTATTATATCCCAAGGTAAATTAGAGTTTAAATCTAATTCTTCTGTTACGAATTTGTCTGTATCAATATTTAGTTGTTTTGCTACAGATTTGTATGCTCCAATTTTTCCACCTTGTTTGTAAACTTCTATGAGATAATCTGTTATGCTATTATCTCCTCTTGAAATCATGGTTTGATAATAATCCCATTTTGCACTTGAAAATTTAGGATTCATTCCGATTTTATGCAATTCTTTTTTTAGATATGCTTCTTTCTTTTCAAGAGATTTTGTACTTTCTCTAGCACACCATTGGAATGGTGTATGAGGTTTTGGTACAAAAGTCGAGAATGAGAATGTTACATCAAATCCTTTAAATTCTTTTTTTATATCTTTTGCTAGTCGAATAAATTCATCTATATCTTCTTGGGTTTCAGTTGGTAAACCTAGCATTGCATATATTTTGAAACCTTTTAGACCATTTTCTTTTGCAACTTTGATTGCATTGAATAATTGTTCTTCTGTAATATTTTTATTAATAACTTTTCTAAGTCTTTCACTTGCTGCCTCAATTGCAATAGTTACATTTTTTTGCCCACAAGCTTTTAATGTTCTTACGAAATCCGGTGTTATTGTATCTGCTCGGAGTGATGATATACTCATTTCAATTTCTTGACCTGATTGTATTTTTTTATAGATGTAATCACAAATATCATGGAATCTTGGATGTGCACTTACTAACGCTCCTAACAATGCAATTTTGTTTGTGTATTTCAAGCCCATTTCAATTTTATTGATAATTGCATCGTAATCAACAAATCTGGCTGGTAGATTTAAGTACGATGCAAGACAGAACCCACATCTGTTGTAACAACCTCTGGAAGTTTCAATTATAAAAGTATCTTTGAAAAAACTTTCATCACTTAGAATTGGAGTATGAACACATTGTGATAAATCTGTATGTGCTTTTTTTACTTTGTTTTCAAAGTTATGAATATATGGTACGTATATTCCATCAATTTGAGCAATTAGTTTTAAAACTTCTTCCCTTGGTTTGTCACGGTTTTCTTTAAGAATTTCTACTGCTTTTGTATTGACTCCTTCCCCATCTCCAATAATTATGAAATCAAAAATATCTTTATATGGTTCAGGGTTTGCTGTCATTACAGGGCCACCTGCACATACAAATGGCATTCCATTACGTTCTTTTGACTTTAAAGGAATATTATATCTATCTAGAATAGAAAAAATGTTTATAAAGTCCATATCAAATGTGAAAGAAAAACATACTAAATCAACATCTTGAGGTCGTATTTTTGTTTTTGTTGTGTCCGTACAAATTCTTTCAACAAAAATGTCTTTCATTTCATCAAATTCTTTATTTATCCATAAAAATCCTAATGATGATAATGAAAAAGAATAACATTCCGGAAAAGCAAACCATACATTGTAGTTAGTTGGATTATTTACTTTTCTTTCATATAGGTAAGTTTCAGTCATTGTTTATTCTATTTCCTTATTTATAGGTTTTATGTATAGTTCATCAATTAGAACACAAATTGTTGCAGCGATTGCAGGAGCAAAAATTACTCCGATTGCACCAAGATATTGAGCAGTTACAAATACTGCAAAAAATATGATTAGTGGATGTAAATCCATAAATTTGCTAAATACATAAGGTCTTATAAAATTATTTTGTATCCATTGTGCAATAAGATAGAATAATAATACTAAGCTAACCATAAGAGGTCCAAGATGATAGCACATTATTATACATAAAATTATTGTTATTGTTGCACCAATGATTGGTATCAAATCTAAAATGGCAGCTAATACACCTAATAGTATTGCAGAATCTACTTTCATTAGTAGTAGTGGAATCATAAAACAAATGCCGATACCAACTGTTACAATACTTTGTGCTATTACATAACTACCGATTTTTTGTGAAATTGAATCTGCAATTGCTCCTGCTTTTTTCTTGATATGTTCAGGAAATAGTAAGAGAAATCCTTTTTTAATCAAATCTCTATCTACGATGAAGTAATATGTGATAACACACATTGAAAGTAGATATATTATTGCAGTTGCAAGGTTCATAGTTATTTCGATAGATTGATTAACAATGTTTGTAGTGAATTTTGAAACTGGTTCAACGAAAGAAGTTACATCTATCATTGAAACAAGACTTTGCCCAAGAATTTTTTGTTGAAGTACGAAGTTTCTTATTGTATCAATTCTTTCTGGTAAAGAGTTTATGAACAAATCTACTTGTTTTACTGTTACAACGACTAGTGGCAAAAATACTGCAAAAAGTATTAGTGTCATACCAGTCATAACAATACTTGCAGCAAGTGGACGATTCATTTTTAGGCTAAACTTGTCAACAAGTGGATTAAGTGAACAAGCGAATACGTAAGATATAAAAAATAGCATTGCTATTGTTGTAATTTGTGAAAAGAACTTAATCAATAATATAACCATTAAAAGAAAGATTATATTTTTTACTGTAATGCTATTTTTAAAAGCCATAAAAACCTCATTTTATCTATCTGACTACAAAGGTCATGATAGCAAAAAGAGGTTTGAAAATAAACACATATTAAGCTAATAATTGTTGTAAATATTCTGGATTATCAATTTGTTCCATTTTACCAGTATTTGGGTTCATAAATGTTAGCATAAATCTATCATTAGCATTTTTTGGAAATAAATTTGGTTGAAGAAAAGCCGTGTATCCTTTTTCTTTAAGTGCGTTTAATGCAGGACGAAGATTCATATCTGCTTGTTTGTTAGGTATCATTGTATTTTGTACTTGACGCATTGCACTATCTTTTATTGCATCTTGCATTCCTGGTTGTTCATAGTTTGAGATATTTACTCTTTCGCCGTTTTGGTTAACATAATCTTCATTCGTTCTTGGTATATTATTTATGCTTTGTTTTGGGTTGTTTAAAAATACGATACTACTATTATCATGAAAATTGATGTTGTTATTAAGCCATTCATTGCTAGCAGTTATCTCACGTGTAACAGCACCTTCTTGTGCTTGTGGTGAAATATTACCACTCATTGGTTGTGTTCTTAATGAATCTGGTGTTGAAACTGCTGTCATAAAATCCTCGTAAATTCTTCTTATGTATATATAAAGTTAAAAAGTATATACTAATTGCCTTTTTTGCTCTTTGTTTGTAACATGTCTTTACAAATCAATCTTATTGTATAAATGTCTAAAATATTGATAAAATAAGCATTTTGTATAACTTTTAAGTAACTATTTTGAATAAATGTAACAAATATGAAAGAATAATGTTATATACTTTGTATATATGGGTACATGATATATGTAACTAATCTAATCTCTTTTCTTTATTTTCTCCTCCACTATAAAAAGCGTGAGTATGTGCCGTATCAGTAAATAGATCGGCATTTATTTTTTGTAAGGAATTAAGATTTGTCAGGCTCTACCTGACTATAGATATAAATATAAATTGTTTAATCATATTTTATACGTCATTACGAGGAGTGAAACGACGAAGTAATCCAGTAAAATATAGTAATAAAATAGATACTTCGGCTAAAGCCTCAGTATGACAGAGTTTTTGTCATTCTGAGCGTAGCGAAGAATCTATTTTTTAGTTGTTATTCAGGCTTTGCCTGACAAAAATTAAATAAATTAATAAAAATAACTAAAAATCTAAATTGGACATTTTGTATTGCTTATTTTAAAATCTTATAGGAGATAGGGAGTAGGAATATGAAAGCAATAGTTTTTAATGATAAAGATGGACTACATTTAGATAATAATTATAAAAAACCTGTACCTCAAAAGGGTGAAGCACTTATAAAGGTGACATTGGCAGGCATTTGTAATACAGATTATGAAATAACTAAAGGTTATATGGGATATAACGGTATTCTAGGACACGAATTTATTGGTACTGTTGAAGAAATCAATGATGAAGATAAATCACTTCTAGGTAAACGTGTTACTGCTGAAATTAGTTATGGTTGTAACAATCCTGAATGTGAATGGTGTGCTGTTAAAAATTACCGTCACTGTCCTGATAGACATACTTTGGGAATTTGGAGAAAAGATGGTTGTTTTGCTGAATATGTTACTATGCCATTGAATGTATTGTTTGAAATTCCTGAAAATGTTGAAGATGAACAAGCCGTTTTTGTTGAACCTTTGGCTGCTGCTTGTGAAATTACTGAACAATTGCATATTCAACCTATTCAAAAAGTTGTTGTTTTAGGTGATGGAAAATTAGGACTTACAACTGCTCTTACTCTTTCTGCTCAAGGACTTGATGTTACATTGATTGGTAAGCATCAAAATAAATTAGATATTGCAAAAAATCAAGGTGTAAAAATTCAACTTTTACAAGATACAAAAATAGAAAATGTTTATGATGTAGTAGTTGAAGCAACTGGCTCTGTTTCTGGTTTTGAAACATCACTTAGTCTTGTTAAACCAAGAGGGGTATTAGTTTTAAAAAGCACAATTGCTACAGGTAAAGAACTTAATCTTGCACCAATAGTTATCAATGAAATAACTGTATTAGGTTCAAGATGTGGACAGTTTCCACCAGCATTGAACTTGTTAGCAAAACATAGAATTGATTTCAAACCATTTATTTCAGCAGTTTATTCAATAGATGATGTGATTGAAGCGTTTGAAGCTAATAAATCAAAAGAAACATTGAAAGTACTTATTAAATTTTAATTATTTTAAGGTGTAAAATGGATAGTCAAAAGAAAAAAGCAATAACTTGGTTGTCATTAGGGCATTTAATAAATGATTCTTATACTGGTTTTATCAATCCGATAATGCCATTTATTGCTGCAAAATTAGGCATAACAATGGCAATTGCGACAGTTGTATTGAGTATTCCAAATATATTTTCATCATTGTTACAGCCTATATTCGGTTTTTTTGCTGATAATATGCTTAAAAGGGTATTTATATTTTGGGGCTTGATAATGACTTCAATATTTATACCGTTGACACCATTAGCACCAAATGTTTATGTTTTGATTTTATTTATCATATTAGGTAGTTTGGGCAGTAGTTTTTATCATCCACAATCAACTGGATTTGTAAATAAGTTTGCTGGTACAGATGATGATGGAGCAAGAAAAATGGGCTTATTTATAAGTATGGGCTCTATTGGTTATGCTCTTGGTCCATTGATTGCTGCTGCCGTTACTCAATATTTTGATATGCATAGAATGCCTGTAACATCTATTATGGGTTTAACATTAGCAAGTTTTATGTTTGTTTGTGTTCCAAAATTATCTGATATGTATCCAAAACCTGAATACAAAAAGTTTAAAGAGTCTTTTGTTACAATACTTTCTAATAGTACAATGAATTTACTTATGATTCTTTCAATGATGAAAGTATTGATTACAACAAGTTGTTGTACATTATTACCATTCTTATGGAAGAATGAAATGCATTATTCACCAATATATATTGGTGTTGCTTTGTTCTTGTTTGTATTAGCAGGTGGAGTTGGTTCTTTAACTAGCAGAAGTATTGAAGTTCGTTATGGTACAAAAAATCTTTTGTATTTTTCAATGATAATTACATTACCAATGATAGTTTTATTCCATTTGACATATCAACATCACCCAATTATATCATTGATAACATTTGTTATTATTGGTTATACAACGATGTTGGCACAACCTGTTACTATGGTTTTAGGACAAAAATTACTACCTCAATTTAAGAGTATTGTAGCAGGATTTATGAATGGTTTCGCTTGGGGTGTTATCGCAATTTGTTTATCATTGATTGGTTTATGTGCTCAAAAATTTGGTATAACAAATGTGTTAATGTTCTTGTCTGTTCTTCCTGCAATAACATCATATATTATTAAATATATTCCAGATGAATTAACAGATTAGGTTTATATTAAATATTTGCACGTATTTTTAATATGTGTAATAATCACGATATGAAAGAGATTTTTGTTGATTTGTTGCAAAACAAAAATACGTTGATGTTTGCAGCAGCAATTTCTTATATTTTGGGTTTATTTGCGTATTTTACAGATAAACCAATTTTGTTTGCGAGTGTGTTTACTCTTTCATCATTAGTATTATTATTGAAAAATTTTCCTTGGAAAGTTGTTTTATTATGGGTGTTTATATTTTATGTAGCATTTTTTAATGCGAGTTTAAGAATAAAAAATTCTGACGAATTATTTAGTTTAGCACCTGTAGATGGAACAATTTACGGTCAGATTGTTTCTATTCCAAATAGTAATATTCAAAATAATTCTAAATTCTTTTTTAGAGTTGAAAAGATAAAAACAAATAATGGTGTAACTAAAATTTTGTCAAACAAAGTTTTGGTAAATATGAATAGTGAAACTGATAGTGATTTTAGTCACTTGTTGATAGGTAATTATTATGAAATAGATGGCAAATTACGTAAACCGTTTAAGGCATCTAATCCTTCTCAATTTTCTTATGGAAATTATTTGCGTAATTTCCAAACATATACATTATTTTATGCTGATAAGACTGACGTAAGAAATGTTTCTCATAAATTGTCTATTCGTTGGAAAGTTATTCAATTTTTGAATAATAAACGTAATGATATTATCAATACTCATTCAAAATATTTAAAAAGTCCTAATTTAGAAATATTAGGTGGTATTGTGTTCGGTGATGATGCAGTTGCTCCACCTGATTATATCAAAACTACTTTTATCAATTCTGGTTTGTTGCACATTCTTGCAGCATCAGGCATGAATGTTGCGTTTATTAGTGGATTTTTATTTTTCTTTTTACGTAATTTTGGTGTTCCTTATAATGTTCGTGTTATTTCTGGAATATTAGTTATAATTTTGTATTCTTTGATGACAGGGCTTGGTGCATCAGTTATACGTGCAGCGTTGATGCTGATATTTATATTGTTAGGTAAGTTGATTGATAGAGACGCTCATAGTGTTGCATTATTGTCCTTTGTTGGATTGTTGATGTTGATATACAATCCTGCTTATATAAATGATGTTGGTTTCCAATTATCGTTTATAGTTACGTTTGGAATATTGGTATCTGCAAATGTTGTAATGGAATATACAAAGAAAATGCCAATGTGGTTATCTGGTGCTATATTTATTCCTATAATTGCTCAAGTTTGGGTAGTGCCTATTCAAATGTTTTATTTTAATACGATTAGTACTTATTCTGTATTTGCAAATATTGTTACTATGCCATTTTTATCAGTTATAAGTTTTGGTGGTTTTGTTAGTTCTGTATTTTCACTATTTGAACCTATCGCAGACTTTGTTTGTCATAGTTTTGATTTCGTTTTGAATCCGTTATTAAATATTTTGGTTTGGATTTCGACATTCTTTGCACAATTACCTCATTCGTTATTTATTACAACCCACCCTAGTATTGTGCAAATATTATTATATTATGTGATATTAGGTTTGCTAGTTGTTGTATTAAAAACAAAGTTCGAAAATAAAAAGATAAATATTTTGTGTATAGTTTTATTTTTGATTTTGGCATTCTCAACTTTTCTTCATTTTCCAAACCATAATCTTGAAGTGATTGCTTTTGATGTTGGTAATGCCGATGCATTTTTATTAAAGACTCCACAAAACAAATATTTTATAATTGATAGTGGAAAATCTGGATATAAGGGTAGACGTTCTCAAGCAGATATTATTATTTTAAAATATTTAAAAGATAAAGGTATTAAAGATATAGAAGGTGTTATTGTTACTCACTTTGATGATGACCATGCAGGTGGTGTCGTTGATTTGGTTAAGGATTTGCACGTTAAAAATGTTTATATGAATTCTTTAACAGAAGATAAAAGACTAGCAAAAAGGATTTATAGAGTTGTTGATAAAAATAAGGATTCGAAGAAAATTTTAGCAAAAAATAATAAAGTTATTTATAAAGAAGATAATTTTGTTATGATAACGTATATGGCAAACTTTATTATTAGTGGAAAAGATAGTAGCGAGAATGAAAATTCTGTTATTACTTTGGTGCAAAATGGTAAAATGAGTATGTTGTTTACTGGTGATTCTGGAGTTAAGGCATTTAATAAGTTAAAGTATGAATTACCGAGAAATATAACAGTTTTAAAAGTCGGTCATCACGGAGCTAAGAATGTTATAAATAAAGAAATGATGAATTATTTGAATCCAAAAGTTTCTTTGGTTTCTGTTGGTTATAACAGATATGGTCACCCAAATCCAGTTACTATGAAGATATTAGAAAGGTCAAAAGTTGTTCGTACGGACCGTTTGAATTCTATAAAAGTAGTTGCGAAGAAAAATAGTTATGAAGTTTATGGGTTTGATTCAAGATTGCATAAATATTACAAACGATTTGAGAGAAATTATTAGTCTTTTTGTAATATTGCGTAATATTTAGTGATAAATTAGGCAATTTTTTATATTGCCTGTTATTTATATAGATGTGAAATTTAAAGAAGGTGTGTTATGAAATTAGTTGGCTTAATGATGAATAAACCTCAAACATTGGGTGCTGGATTAAAACGAGTTAAAAAACAATTTGGAGTTACTGGTGAAAATTTGTCTAATGAGTTAGGCAAAAGACAGTATAATTGTTATGGTGGTAAACATGTTTTGGATATAGCAACTCATGGTACACCTCGTAATGCAGTGTTAACACTAGAAGTTGATAAAAATAGAAATGTTGGTTCATCTTTATTAGGAAAAATTTCTGATATTACAAAAACTTATTCAAGAAAAGCGGTATATCAAGATGGTATTATAGGCCAATATCATGAAAAAAGGACTGCAATTGAAAAATTTGTCCCTGATAATAATAGTTCTTTTTGTGATAGAAAAATTACAGATGTTAATAGAAAAACGAGAACTATTGAACCTTGGTTTTTCGAAAGAATAGAATATTAGTTATAAATTTATATCTTTAATTATAATTGATTTTATGATATAAGAACAGTTATGAAATGTGGTTTTGTAGCAATTATAGGACGACCAAATGTAGGTAAATCTACTCTATTAAATCAAATATTAGAGCAGAAAATTGTTATTGCGACAAATAAAGCACAAACTACAAGAAAACGTATCAAGGGTATTTATACAGTTGAAGACTGTCAAATCGTTTTTGTTGATACACCTGGAATTCATAAGCCATTAAATAAATTGGGTGAATTTTTGTTAGATGAAGCAAAAGTTTCTGTACCAGATGCTGATGCAGTGTTATTTTTGGTTGATGCATCAACTCCTGCTGGCAAGGGCGATAAATGGATTGTTGAAAATGTATTATCAAAAACACAGATTCCTGTAATAATGGTGTTGAACAAAATTGATAAGGCATCACCAAAAAAGATTGATGAAAATATAAAATCATATTTAGATTTATATCCAAATGCGATTATGACCTTGAGAATATCTGCAAAGACTGGTAAGAATAAGGCGAAATTGGTTGATGCGATTAAAAAATATTTGCCAGAGGGTGAAATGTTGTACCCTGAAGATGTAGTTACAGAAGAAAATATGCGTTCAATTGTAGAAGAAATTGTAAGAGAGAAGATTTTATTAAATACTACTGATGAAATTCCACATTCTGTAGCAGTTCGTGTTGATGAATACAAAGAAGATATTGATATTGATAGAATTAGGGCATCTATTTATTGTGAAACAAAGAGTCAAAAGGGTATTTTGATTGGTAAGGGTGGAAGTTTATTAAAATTGATAGGAACACAAGCAAGACAAGATTTAGAAAAGATTGTTGAAAAAAAAGTATTCTTAGGATTGCAAGTTAAAATCGAAAAAGATTGGCGTAAAAAAGATAAATTTTTAAGAGATTTTGGTTATGTTTCTGAAGATAAATAGTTGATGTTGTCAAAACGTTAATAGGTCTTAACACTCTGACATTACAGAAAATTTATGGTAGAATGATTAGTGACTCAGTGTACTGGTTTATGGGATATAAGTAAAATGGCAGAATTAAGCAATATTGAGAGTATAAACGAAAGATTTGGAGAGTTAAAAAAGCTTATTGATGATGTTAAGTCAAACATGATGAATAATGACGATTGTAACAATCAGTTTTATAATATTATCCAAACATTAGATAATCTTGTTACTAGTGTTTCAAATCTAGAACATGATAAAGCTTTGCCATCAGATGAATATACTATTTTACAAACAAATATTTTAGAAGTACGTAATGAATTATCCCGTATGAACAAGAGTATTGATGAAACTATTTGTGGTGGTTTGAAAGAATTAATGACAAAACTTACCGAAAAAGTTAATCGTTTAGAAATTTTAACTAATAATGCAGGTATAGATCAACAAGTTGTTATGAATGCAACTTCACAAATAGAAAAAAGTTTGTCAGCCAAGATTAAAGAAACTTCTGATATGTTGTACTCACAAGGGATTTCTGCAACAGATGCAATTAGAGAAGATGTTTCTGTTATAAATGGCAATATGAAAGAATGTGTTGAATATCTTGAAAAATCAGTTAAGGCTGTTTCTGACGATGCTGTTCAACATGTTTCTGATGATTTAACAGTTTTAGGTACTACTATTGAAAAAACAAGTGATAATTTAAAAAGAAGTGTAATTGATATTTTTACAAGAATACAAGAAGCAATTGAGCATGGTGTAAGTAATAGTGGCTCAAAATCTAGTTTTGATACAAAAGAATTGGATAAAGATTTTGAAATGTTGAAAAATGGTATTTATAATTTAAACGTAAATACTGAACAAAAAATAAATCAATTGAGTTCTTTAGTTGAAGAACTTGATGTGTTTAAAAAGTTAGAAAGTTTTTCAAAATTAAAAGATTTGCCTGCTATTGGAGATTTGAAACATACTTTAGAAAACAATATTAATAGAATTGTTGATGAATATTCTTACACATTGCAATCTTCTCAAAGTCGAGATGAATTAAATAGTTCTACTCAACAGTTTAGAAAAGATGTTTATAATGAAATTGTATCTATGTTAAGTAATGTTTCTGAGTATTTGATTGAAACAGAAGAAAAAACAAAGGCTCATTTGCATGAAGAAGAACTTGAAAAAAATCAAATGGAACAATTCGCAGAGAAGATTGACGAATTGACATCTGTTACTGAATTAAACAATTCAGGATATGATAATATTCAAATTGAATTAAAAGATATTAGAGAAAAATGTGCATCAATCTCAGAAATGATTGAAGCAAATGTTAAAAAATCTACTGCTAAAAGAACTGCTCTTGAAGAATCAATGTTAGAAATTAAAAATGATGTTCAAGAAATTCAGTTAAAAAGTGATTATTTGAAAAAACAAAGTTCTGAAATTGGTGAAATTGTTAGAGAATGTTCTAAGAGTATCATTGAGTCTAGTGAACCTGATAGAAACAATATCAAAAATATGTTGTCTGATATTAAAAAGAATATTTCTATTTTGCAATCAGGTGATGAAGAAACTGATTATACATATAGTATGCAAGATATTGAGTCTGATATTGCAAAGATTCGTATTTATTTAAATGAATTAAACCAAAACGGAGTTTCTGTTAATTCTGATGAATTTAGTGATGAATTAAATAGTGTTGTTGTTATGGTTGATTCTATGAAACAACAATTGAACAAGATTGATGAGTGTGATTTGTCTGATACAATGGCAAAAATGAAAGATGATGTTACAAGTATCAGTACTAGAGTAAATAAGTTACTTTTAACATCTGATTCATCATCAAATATGATAGAGTCATCTTTAAAAGAATTTAAGTTGTTATCAACAGAAATTGATGAACAAATTAAATCAATGGCTGATTCTAACAAATTCAAAAATATTGAAGATGAATTGAATACAATTAAAAAATCTTTGGAAGAAAGTAGTAGTTATAACAATATTATCAATCAATCATTGATTATGTTGGCAGAATGGGTTGATAGTGCAGGCGAAACTATTACTAATATCTTTGAAAAACAAAGCAAATTAGATTCACTTGATGAACTTAAAGAATTGTTAGTTGAGGCAAAATCAAGTATTTCTAATAGTTCAGATGATGTTGTTTCTTCTGTGAAAAATATGTTAGAAGAAACTAATGCGTTAGTTAAAGATATTGAAATTATTGATTATAAAAGTTCTTTTGATGAATTAGAAGCAAAATTATCAGAACAAGATGTAAGATTAGAAAAACAAGAAGAACGTTTGAATAAAATTGATGAAAAATTGACAACTATTTTAGAAATGGTTGCTAAAAATGATTCAGGTGAACTTTCTTCTAAAATTAATGATATAGATTTAAAAATGGAGAAACTCAATAGAAGTATTGAGAAATTGACATCGTATGTTAACGAAGACTAAGTTAAAATCCAATTTAGAAAAAATATTATCAAAAGATAATGTTTTATCAACACCTGAAGAGTGTTATGTTTATGCACAAGACGGAACAAATGGTGTAGCCTCTGAGATATTGCCAGATGCAGTTGTTTTCCCTGAAACTATTGAAGAAATCCAAAAGATTTTGGCTTATGCTAATGATAATAAAATTCCAGTTGTTGCACGTGGTGCTGGTACAAATTTAGTTGGTGCTTGTATTCCTGAAAAAGGTGGAATTATTTTAAATTTTTCTAAAATGAATAAGGTTTTAGAAGTTAATAAAACTAATATGACAGCAGTTGCTCAAGCAGGTGCGACAGTTGGCGAAATACAGCAAGCAGCAGAAAACGTTGGGTTATTTTTCCCTCCTGATCCATCAAATTTGAGAGTATCTACAATTGGTGGGGCAATTGCTCAGTCTGCTGGTGGTGCAAAGACATTTAAGTATGGAACAACAAAAGATTATATACTTGGTTTAAAGGTTGTTTTGGCTGATGGTAGATTGATTAATGTCGGTTCTAATACAATAAAAAATGCTACAGGATACCATTTAGAACAATTATTTATTGGTAGTGAGGGAACATTAGGAATAGTTGTTGAGGCTATTTTGAAACTTATTCCAAAACCTGAAACATCAAGAGTTGTGTTGGCATATTTTGATGATGTTGATTCTGCTACGAAATCTGTTAATGCTATGATTGATGCTAATTTACGACCATCAACAATTGATTTTATGAATAAAAATACATTACAAACTATTGAAAAATTTTATCCGGCAGGTTTGCTTGTAGATAAAGAGGCAGCATTGATTATTGAAGTAGATGGGTTTGAATGTTCAATGAATACTCAGATTGAAAGATTGGAAGAAGTTCTTAAAAAATCTGGTGCATCTGATATTGTTGTATCACATACAAAGGAAGAACAAGAAAGAATTTGGACGTCACGCAGAGCATCTTTCGCTGCAACGGCAAAACTTAAACCAGATGTTATTTCTAATGATTTGATAGTTCCAAGAGAAAATATTTCAAAATTGGTAAAAGGTATAAATGAAATTTGTGAAAAATATTCTTTGCCTGTGTCAATTGTAGGACATATTGGAGATGGAAATGTTCACCCTCAGATTGCATTAGATTTGAATAATAGCGTTGAGGCTGAAAATTATGAAAAAGCAAAAGCTGAGTTGTATGAGTTAACATTAAATTTAGATGGTACGTTATCGGCTGAACATGGAATTGGCTCAGAAAAACGCATGTACATGGAGAGAGCAATTGATAAAGATACGCTTGATTGTATGAAAAGTGTTAAGAAATTGTTTGATCCAAACAATATTTTGAACCCTAATAAGATATTTGATATTGAGAAATAACCTAAAAATATGTTATACTTATTAGAGATATTAAGAGATAGGAGTTAGAATATGGACGCTATAGTTATATATTGTACAGTTCCTGATAAGAGAATTGCAAAAGAAATTTCAAAGTATATTATCAAGCATCATCTTGCAGCATGTGTAAGTGCAATAGATAGAGTTGAGTCTGTATTTTCATGGGATGGTGAGTTCGAAAAAGAAAAAGAAGTTTTATTAATGATTAAAACTTTGAGAACTAATTTTGAAAAGATTAAAGTTTTAATTACAGAACTTCACCCATATAATGTTCCTGAAATTATAGCAGTTCCTATTGTTGATTGTAGTAAAGAGTATCTTCAATGGTTAGCACACGAGACAAGACAGTAATAAAAAAAGAATTAGTTGATTATATTTCATCATTGGGATTGACTGTCAAAACTGTAACAAAAGCACGTGGAAACAAGGGCTTTTTTCGTGAAGGTAGAATAGATGTTTCAAAAAACCTTGACGATGAATCTTGTTTGAAAACTTTAGTGCATGAGTATGCTCATTATGTAAATTATCGTTTAGATAAAAAGATAAATAATTTAGAAATCTTATTTAAAGATAATAGTGATGAATTGCGTGAAGAATTGCAAAATGTTACAAATTATGTTGATGAAAATGCATTGTGTCATAAATTGTATGATGAGAGAGAAAAATTAAAGAATGCTATCAAAAAATTAACTGCTGAGATTAGGAAAGTTTATCCAGAGTTTAAACCTAGTGAGGATTTTAAACCTTTCAAAAAATATACAAGATGGTCTGATGCTAGTTATTTAGAAAAATACGATAGAGTGAAAGTTCATTCTTGGTTCTCACATAAGGTATATTCTGTTGCAAGTGTCAGAACAGATTTTCCAGAGATGCCGGAAGTTTTTATAAGTTATATTAGATTGCGTTCAAAACAGAGAAAAAGAGCAAAAATTTCACGTCGTATAACTAAAATGATTAAATATTATTCTGAACCATGTGAATTGTTTGCAAGGTTTGTTGAGGGTTTATATATAGACTTTGATGTTGTTATAGAAATGGCTCCATTGGCTTATGAAAAGTTTAAGTCTTTATATGATGAAGATTATTATTTCGGCTTGAAGCATGTTTTTTCAATATTGGGTGTTGATTTAAAATAAAAATAATCCAAATGAATGGTTGATATTTGAAAAAAAATTATTAAAATAGTTGTGTAGGTAGAGAAAATATACAGGAGATTACCCCAATGTCAACATTTAGTGCATCTTCGCTTTTTGCGGGGATAAATGCCGGTGTTACTAATTCATACGCAATTTTATCTAATATGTATTCAGGTGGACTTACGCAAAAGAATTTGTCACAGGCTATGTCAAATACATCAATTTTAACAAGTACGTATGGTTCAACATTTGCATCATACTTGTCACAAAATTTTGGAACATTAGATAAAAACAATGATGGCACATTATCTGCAAAAGAAGTTCAAAACTTGATGACTCAGATGTCAACAAGAGGTTTGACTCGTGAACAGGTTACATCTTTGGGTGGTATGAGTGGTATTTCTGCTGATACACAAGCAACTATTATTGATCATTTTAATGATATTGATACAAATCATGATGGTTATGTAAGTAGTGCAGAAGTTCAAGGATATATTTTGCAGTCAAAACTTGAAAATCAAAAGGTTAAAGACCAACAAAAGATGATTAATAGAACATCATTGTTCTATGGTGATGACAATGCAAGCGATAGTGCTTCTAGTTTGTTGTCTTACAAATGGATTCAAGACGATACAAATAGTAGCAGTTCATAGGCGTGAATTATAGGAAAAAGCACTTTAGATTGTAGGTATAATTTGATTATACAAAGTTGAGTTATTAGTTAGAGTGCAAAATTTAAAGCGACAGGCATGGTGTTTGTCGCTTTTTTAAATAGAAAAATACTTCAAATAGTTGAAATATTTGGAATAGATGACATTATGTGTTTGAAAAATAATATAAATATGTTAATATGGTTAAGTTAAGAGATAAAATAAGGAGATTTAGTCATAGCACCAGATGATAAAAGATTCGGTAATAGAGGCCGTGATAATAAAGATAAAGTAATAATGAATGAAAGAATTCGTTCAGCAGAAGTTAGATTGATTGATGAAAAAGGAGAAAATCACGGCGTTGTAGCAACGTCTAAAGCTCTAGCAATGGCAGAAGCAGCCGATTTGGATTTGGTTGTTGTTAGTCCGAACCAAGCACCTCCAGTTGCGAAAATTCTTAACTATGGAAAATACAAATACGAATTAGAAAAACGTGCTAAAGAAGCTAAGAAAAAACAACATACAGTTGATATTAAAGAAGTAAAAGTACGTTATAAGATTGATACACATGATTACCAAGTAAGAATTAAAAATATTAATAAATTTATTTCTCAAGGTAATAAAGTTAAAATCGTTGTAATGCTAAGAGGTCGTGAAATGCAACATTCTAACTTGGCATTTGATTTAGCTAACAAGTTTATGGAAGACTTGGTTGGTGATACTATTGCAGTAGAAAAGAAACCACAACTTGAAGGTCGTAACGTAACTTTATTTTTAGCACCAGTATAAGAAAAATAATTATTGACTATAAATCTTTATACGGTAGAATAGTTTTACAGGGTTGAGAGAAGTAATTCTTCGGCTGTGTTAAAAATATAAATTTTAAATAAATGTGTGCCGCAATAGCTCAGTTGGTAGAGCAAGGGACTGAAAATCCCTGTGTCCTTGGTTCAATTCCGAGTTGCGGCACCATTTTTGTTTATATAATAAACAACTTTTTAAATGGGCAACTCGGAATTTCATTCCGAGCCTCTCAAAAAATAATATTAAAATCTATTTTTTAATTGTATGCATTAGAAGTATTTCTGTTCTAATTGCATCTCTTTCAGCGAAAGATGCTGAATGTGCTTCTGATGATTTTTTTGCACTATGTTTAGAATCTTCTAAAAGTTTTTGTACATAGAAATAACCACCATCTCGTCTTTTGATTTTTTTAAATCCAGCATTTTTGAAAAAATCAAACTGAGCATCTATGTGAGCACTAATAATTCCTTTTAAAGCTGTAAAATCTGATTTGGTTGTGTCAGGGTAAGCATCTAAAAATTTTTCGAAATCTGCTTTTTTGAAATCTTCTTTATTACCATATTGATAAATTTTAAGTGCTTGTAAAGCATGTCTTAATTCATGTGTTAAGTGACTAAATAATGTTTTATTAGAATATCTTTTATCAACATTGATTTCAACAAATCCTTCTTCGTAGTAGGCAGAGTATGAGGCAGCACTTCTTATATTTAAAGATTTTTTGCCTCGTTTAAAGTCTTTATTAAGTTTCATTGGGACATTTGCTAAACCGTAATCCTTTTTTAGTTCATTAAAAGCCGTATCTAAAAATTCATCTTTGTCTTTTATTTTTAAAATACCTCTATATTTTTGTTGCAAATTTTCAACATCATTAGGATAAACCTGTTTATAAAAACAAGCACTGAATGCTTCAGCTGTATCTCTAAGTTTGTTTAATCTTTTTTCTTCAGCGACTCTATCAACAGATTTTTGAAATACATCAGTAACATTATTATTTTTTGGAATTCTTCCAAGAAAAGTAGTTCGATTATTTTGTCTAGTGTTAGTTATGTTTATATTATTTGGTGCTATTGCTAATATTCTCATGTTTATCCTATTTATATCTCCGTATTTCTATTTAAAAACACGTAAAAAAATAATTTGCTAAAAATGGGATTCTTTTTATTTGTAGAATGGCATTATTCTGTGTCTATACATAAACGGATAATTATCAATTTTTATAGTAATATTGTGTAAAATAAAATTGATGAGGCTTAAATAATGGTTTAAAATATGAATAAGGAATATTGTATGAATAATTTTGTAGAAGAAATATTGAATCAGTATGTTGAATTAACTGATATTGAGGCAATTGCAATTGGTGGTTCAACGACAGCAAAAACTTCTGATAAAAATTCAGATATAGATATTTATATTTTTTCTAAAACCAATGTTCCGATTGAAATAAGAGAAAAGATTATTAAACCGATTTCTTCAAAATTTGAAATCGGTTGTGAATATTTTGGCTCTGGTGATGAATATTTTGTAGATAAACTTAACCGACAATTTGATGTAATGTATTGGAATGTTGAATGGTTTAATAGTGTTGTAAATAATACTTGGATTAAATGTTATCCTCAAAATGGTTATACTACTTGCTTTCTATATACTTTGAAAAATTTTGATATTTTTTATGATAAAAACAATTGGCTACATAATTTGCAAGAAGTAATCAATACGCCATATCCAAAGATATTGAAAGAAAATATTGTTAAACGTAATTTAATGTTAATGAAAGATAAACCTTTTGCATCTTATTTTGAACAAATTGAAAAAGCATTATCAAGAGAAGATGTTGTTAGTGTAAATCATAGAATCGCGGCTTTTGTAGCGAGTTATTTCGATGTGATTTTTGCTTTAAACGAACAATTACACCCTGGTGAAAAACGATTAATTCAGTTCGCTAAAAATAATTGTAAAATATTACCTAACAATTTTGAAACTAATCTTTTAGAGTTATTTAAACAACCAAACAAATCAACATTAAACATATTAAAGTCTATTGTTGATGAATTAAAAATATTGGTAAAAAATTTCTAAATAGAAAATATAGAAAATATTTTAACTAATTTTTTGTGCTTGTTGCTCTTGTTGTGCTTCTTTTTTAGTACCAAGGTATGCAGAAACGCCTGCAAATAAACCAACAGCAGCATTCATTATTAAAGATACTTTTAATGATGATTTCATGCTTTTAAACATTGTACTAGTTAATCTTTCTATGCCCAATCCAGCACCGAACCAAATGGCACCATTTAAAAGTCCGGCTTGTAATGGAGTAGGTTTTGGTAATTCAATCCCTTCTTTTGCACACTCATTGCGTAATGATGTAGTTTGTGGCTTTTGTGTATTATTCTGTACAGTTTTTACTTGTTGGTTAACTGTATTGTTTCCAAAATTTACTGCTGAAATACTCATTTGATTCACCTTTATTTTCTACACATTCATGTTAAAGATTATCAAGGAGAATAATTGCTTAAAAAATTGAGGTTTGTAATATTAATTTACATAATAATTGATAGGTCTAAGAAGTTTTTAGATGGGTGTTAAATGTCTATATACAAACAAAAATATTATTGATATAAACATAGAAGTGACAATATATTAGTCAATTTGTTGTGTTTGTTCTATTTGTTGTGTTTTTCGTGCTTCTGTTTTAGTTCCAATGTATGCTAAAGCACCCATGACAAAGCCTATACCAGCATTAACTATTATAGAATTTTTAGGTGATTGCTTTAGTTTAAACATTGAATTAACTATTCTCTCTCCTGCAAATCCACATCCAAAGCACACAGAACCTAATAATAACCCTGCTTTTAATGGTGTTGTTTTGAATGGTTCTTTTTGAATGGTTTGAACTTGTGAATTTGTTGTGTTATTTTGTGTTATTGGTATTTGAGGTTTTGGTCTATTATTTTGAGTTGTTTGAACTGTATTATTACCAAAACTTATTTTTGAAATACTCATTTGTTTTACCTTTTTCCCCTACACATAGATGTTAACGTATATCAAGAACTTTTATTGCAGGTATATTGTTTATTTGTAATATTTATTTACATAGTAGCAATTTGTTTGATTTTTTAATTGTTTATATAAGTAGGTTAAGTTATATATGATATTAGTATGCCGATAAAAATAGATAATATTTCAAATATAAAACTAGATAAAAATTCTGTAAACATGGGTTCATTTAATAAACCTTATGTTTCAAGTTCTGGTGCGTTAAAAGATGTTGGCAATGATAAATTAGATATTTTAAAACAGGATTATCAAACCGAACAAAGTGAGAAAAAAGGCATTAGAAAATGGACTAAAGCAACGATTGCTTTAGGTACCGTTTCTGTTTTGGGGCTTGGTGCCTTTCTTACTCACGGCAAAATCAAATCTAATAAATTGAAACAATCAGTACAGGAAGTTGGAAACCTTACAGAAAATAAAAAAATCTTAAATATATTTAGTACTACAAATCAGTTAGATAATGCTATTATTGGGTTTAAACCAGAAACTTTTGGTAAAAATGGTATTCCATTAAAATATAGTAGAAATAATTTCTTAAGTGATTTGAAAACTGAATTAGATGTATTACCTCAAGAACAAAGAAAACAAATTGAAGATAAGTTTGATATTGTTTTGAATTCTACTAATTTTAATGAAGTAGGTGTTGAGATAGAACGTATTCCAAGGATTCCAAAAGATATTGGTAATACAGAGGCTGAACAAAAAGTTAGTAAGATAATTAAGAAATTCACTCAAGAAAATGAAACTCTTGTTGAAAATCCTGAAACTAAAAAAGTTTTAGATTCTATTATTCAAGAATTTCCCGAATTTACTGCTGTTGTAGGGAAAAAGCAACATAGAACACATCAATATTCTGTTGATGTTCATACAATTAAAAATCTTCAAGACAATTTGCAAAACCCTAGAATGCAAGATTTAGACTCTGAGTCACAATTAGTTTTGAAATATTCAACTATTTTGCATGATTTGGGCAAACAGTTTATTTCTGATGTTCGTCCTGATGAGGGACACGCCAAATTGAGTGCGAAATATACAGCAGAAATTCTTGAGAGAATGGATTTGTCACCAAAGATAAAATCAAGAATTCTTAACCAAGTTGAACATCATCATTGGTTTAAAGATTATAATATGGGAATGACTTCTGCAGAAGATGTTGCTAATTTATTCAAGACAAAAGAAGATGTTACTATTGCAGAGATTATGGCACATTCTGATCTTAAGAATGTAAATGATAATTTCCATTTGAAATGTATGGGACTTCTTGATCGACCTAATGATTATGACGTTATAATGGATGCAAAATTTGCAGGTATTGATAAGGTTATAAATTAACCTTAAATAAATACTTATTTGAGTATAAGTTTAATTATTGGAATGGGGTTTAATTCTTTTTAGTTCTCAATTTTATCAAGTCGTTTTAGTATGTCAGTTGTTGATATACCGTTGTGATAGGCTTTGAATAGCCATTGAAGACTGTGTGATTCGTCTAAAATTGTTGAAATTTTTTCAGCATTATCACAAATTCCACCTAAATCTATAATAGTATCACCGATATAATTTCCGGCATGCAAGTCACCGTGATGTAGTCCTTTTTCTTTTAACCAAGATGTTAATTTTAAACCATCTTGTGGAACTTGTTTCGAATCACTTACAAATTCTACAACCTCCCACGCTCCTTTTGTTGTTGAACCAAGATCACCTTTTGCTTGTACGACATATCCAACAGGGTTTGCCATATACAATTTAGGTATATCGTTTACACCTGCATTTTGTGCTTCTTGCCATATTGCTATTTCATCATATACACCTTGTCCCATATTCATTTGGTAAGGATTTTTTGCTACTTTATAACAAATTTGATTATTGTTAGTATCTTTTATTAAATATGCATCATTTAAACAACCACTACCAATGCTATTCGCTGTGAATTCTTTTTCACCGATTTTGAATTTGTTTAGTTTTCTTGGTTCTAAATAAACTGGTAATTCATCTAATGTTTTGAATAATTCTTTTTCATCAAGACCTTTAAATATTTCAGGTATTTCATTTTTAATTATTGCAGAGCCTTTTTCTCTTACTGTGTTATTTGCAACAATTGCATATCTTAATCCTAAATCATAGATATTTTTATCATCATATTTATCTTTAATTAGTCTTAAATTTGGAGTATCAAATGTTAAATTTTCGCATTCTTTTAATGCTTGTTTTGTTGCTTTTGATTGTTTGAATTTGTTAAAGTACCAGTCTAAATCTACATTATTTGCTAATGGTGCATCTTCAATTTCTCTATCAAATTTTATTCCATCATAATTCGTTTTAATTTCTTTTTTTTCATCAAGTTGTTTATTCCAAAAATCAGAGTATTCTTGTTCTCTCTTTTGATGTTGTTCTTGCAACCATTGTTCATTACGTTTGTTGCTTTCTGCAATTTGTTGTTTGTGCAGGTTTAATTTTTTTTCTTCAGATTTAAAAGTTTCTTTTACTTGATTTTGAATTTGTGATGTTTCTTTGTTTTGTACTTTAGGTATTGTTTCAAACTCTTTTATATTTGATTTTTTGAAAACATTTTTTATATTTTTACTTTTTGTAAAAATCATTTTTGCAAGACTTGCAAGTGCAACTGTTGCTAATGTTGCATATCCAATTTTGTTATTTGTATTTATTGATTTAAATTTATTTTGTTGGTTTGGTATATTTTTTAAACCACGAAAATTAACAGAATTATTTCTGTTTTGATAAATATGATTATTTGTGACAATATTATATTGTTGAATATTATTTAACATCATATTACACCTTCTATTTCGCTAAAACATTTGAAGATGTAAAATTGCGTGTATGTTAATAAATTTTAAGTATAACCAATCGGATGTAAGGCTATAAATATGATATTAGAATTGTTAGGATTATTTCTCGGAAAAAGTATCGTAAAACAAGTAGATAATTGTGCAAAAGAATTAGAAAATTTATCGGATAAAGAGGTTGCTATAATAGAACAATTATTAGATGATGAGGATTGACAACATTTAGAAAAATAAAATATAATAAGAAAAATTTTGAGGTGTTTATGGACGAAAATATTAGAAAAACTCCTGATGATATTTTAGAAGTTGTTGCAAGAGCAAGAAGATTAACAAAAGAATATTATTTAGCAGATTATAGTGATAATGAAAAAAGAGAATCTATTTTAAAAGAATTGTTTGGTAGCATTGGGAAAAATGTTATCGTTGATTCAATGTTTCATTGTAATTTTGGTAAAAATGTACATATTGGTGATAATGTAATTATTAATATAAATTGTACTTTGATTGATGATGAAAAAATTACAATAGGTAATAAGGTTCTTATTGCCTCAAATGTACAATTTTATACTGCTTATCATCCAATCTTGCCAGAACATAGATTTATTGAAGATTTTGAAAAAAAGGGCGAATTATTCTTTAATACTTGTGCTGCTCCAATCACTATTGAAGATGGTGTTTGGATTGGTGGAGGTGCAATAATTTTACCTAATGTTACTATTGGTGAAAATAGTGTAATTGGTGCAGGTAGTGTTGTTTCTCGCTCTATTCCAAAGAATTGTGTAGCAGTTGGGAATCCTTGCCGACCAATAAAATATTTTGATGATATTAGAGAGAAAAATAAATGTACAAATATATAGTTTTTGATGTAGATGGAACTTTGATTGATACTGAATTAGCAGTTTTACAATCATTAAAAGAAACTTTGAAAATCGTTTTACATAAAGATTTTGATATATCTGAATTAAGTTTTGCATTAGGTATTACTGGATATAAGGCTCTACAACAACTTAATGTCGAAAATATAGAAAAAACTCTTGTATTGTGGAATGATAAAATGCGTTCTTATAAAAAATTGGTGTGTGTGTTTGATGGAATCGAAGAGTTGCTTTCTAAATTATCAGAAAAATATAATTTAGGAATTGTTACGTCAAAGACAAAAGAGGAATTTGAAAAAGAGTTTAGTTATTTTGGTTTAGATTCATATTTTAAAATTGTTGTATGTGCAGATGATACAAAGGAACATAAACCAAACCCTGAACCATTATTAAAATTTATGGAATTAGCAAATATTGATAGTAATGATTTAGTATATGTTGGTGATAGTGTGTATGATATGAACTGTGCAGAATCAGCAAATGTGGATTTTGTTTTTGCTAAATGGGGAAATAAAAGAGATAAATTGAATTCTGTTTATAGTATTGAAACTCCAAATGAATTAGAAAAGTACCTTGTTTAAGTGAATATGAGGAATAAGTGTATTTATAGTATAATGTCTTTAGTTTAATTATTTAAGGAGATAAATATGAAAAAGTTTTTAGTGTTTTTGCTAATATTATTGGTTGGTATTGCATTTATTCCAACGAAAAATTATGCAGCTGATGACACATTAGAATTATTGCCAACAATGACAACAGAATCTACTTCTCAAAATAGAGTTTGGGTTGGAACATTCCAACTTGTATGGAATGAAATTGTTGACAATGTTGTTAAAAATCCTGTTCAATTTGTAGATTGTGATTCTCAAATGGCTAAGGAATTAAACAAAAAAGAATTTGTAAAAAATAATATTAGTAATAGTTCTTACTATACTAAGTATGGTATTGTTTCTCCACAATTGAAGAAAGAAATTGTTAAAGCGATTAAAAAGAAATTTAGAGAAACTAGTGATATTTTAGATATGTTTGATTTTACTAAAAAACCAAACGATATTTTTGTATATGCAATGTTGAAGAAAGATTTTAAATTCCTTTCAGCGTTTGACAAATTGCCACAAGGTTTCTTTGGTGAAAATAGAACTTCTGTAAAATATTTTGGTATTAAAGATAATAGTAATAAAAAACTTTATAAGAATGTAGAAGTTCTTTTCTATAACAATTACAATGATTTTGCAGTTAAATTGTTAACTAAGGGAAATGATGAAGTTTTATTGTACAGAACAAATGATGATAAGACTTTTGATAAATATTTCCAAGATGTTAACCAAAAATCAAAGAATTATACAGGTAGTAAATCATTTAATAAAGGTGATAATTTGATGGTACCTGATATTAATTTCTATAAGATGGGTGGTTTTGAAGAGTTAGAAGGACACGAAATCTTAAATACAAACTTCTATATTGACAAAACTGTTGAAACAATTGATTTTAGAATGAATAATGAAGGTGTTAAATTGAAAAGTGAAGCTGCCGTTATGGTTAGATGTACATCTTTAGCACCACAAAGTGGTAGATATTTTATGTTTAATGATACATTCGTATTATTCTTAATTGAAAAGGGACAAAAAGTTCCATATTTTGCAATTAGAGTCCATGATGTTGATGCAATAAATAAATTAAAAAAGAAATAATTCGCAAAACCAAAAAATAAAAAGTCGGCTTGTTACAAGCCGGCTTTTTTGTTATTTAACGATTATTGTTGTTTTAAATGTTTTTACCCATTTCATACGCTTGTTCTAAGAATTGTTTGTTAGAAGTTGCTTCGTTGGCACCTTCTAGACCACCTGCTTCTACATAGCCAGAAAGTTTAACATTATTTAGGCAAGCCATCCAACCATTTAGTCCATTGATAACAGTTTGTACAATACCTTTTCTGTTTTCAGCAGATGTTGTTATTAAATAAACTTCGTGGAAATTGTGACCAGTTGCAAATAAGGAGTTTGCTCTGTCAATTAATGTTTTCATTTGACCAGCCATTTCGTAATAATAAACAGGTGTTGCCCAAACTATTACATCAGAATTTTTCATCTTTTCAGTGATTTCGTTTGCATCATCATTTATAACGCATTTGCCAAGTTTTTGACAGGCAAGACAACCTTTGCAGAATTCTAATTTTTTATTTTTTAATGATAAGAATTCAACTTCGTGTCCTGCATCTTTTGCACCACGTTCTGTTTCGTGTGCTAAGATTTCTGAATTTGCGTTGTTTCGCAAACTTGTAGAAATAATTAATACTTTTTTGCTCATATATTTATCCTTATTTTAGTTTATTGTATTCTTCATAACTAATAGGTTCCAACCATTCATTAGAAGTGTCTTCTCCTTCAACTTCTACTGCAATATGAGAGAACCAACTATCAGGTGCTGCACCGTGCCAATGTTTAACACCAGCAGGGATATTTACAACATCACCAACGTTAAGTTCTTGTGCTTCTTTACCCCATTCTTGATAGTATCCTCTGCCACCAACAACTATCAGAATTTGTCCACCACCTGATTTTGCGTTATGGATATGCCAATTGTTTCTACATTTGGGCTCAAATGTTACATTGAACATTTTTACTTGGCTTGTTGAAAGTGGTGCAAGATAACTTTTACCAGTAAAATATTTTGCAAATCCTGTGTTTTCTTCACCAATAGGGAACATAATTGTTTTTGCATAAGCATCTTTATCACTTAATGATGTTTTATTATCTTCATCACACCATACTTCTTTGGCTAGGTTGAAAGTAGCCCACGCTTTTGGCCAACCTGCATAAAATGCACAATGTGTTATAACTGCAGCAATTTCATCTTTTGTTACTCCATTATTTTTTGCAGTTTGCAAATGGTATTTTATAGAGTTGTCAGTTATGCCTTGTGACATCAATGCTACAACTGTAATTATAGAACGTGTTTTTAAATCAATGTCTTGGTTGTTCCAGTTTTCACCAAATAAAACGTCATCATTAAAATGTGCAAATTCTGGAGCAAACTCTCCTAGAATATTACGACCTGCAGTTTGTGTAATTTTTTTCATAGATGTATTCTCCTTATTATAGTTTTGAGCAAATATTATTTCACTTGAACTTAATAACAAAATTAAAAGTAAAGCAAAAATTTTTTTCATTATATTATTTCCTTTTTTATATTTTTATTTTAGCACTTAAGAGTTACTCTAAGTCAATATTTTATGTTACAAAATATGATGTTTTAGTCACTAAATAGCAAAAATATTTATGTTTAAGTATTATTATAAACAATAATGTTAGTAATTTCGTATCAACTTACACGAATTCAATCAACATAAGGAAATAGAAGGAGTTAAAAATGGTAATTTCACAAATCAATTCAGTGAATTTTACAAACGTGAATTTATATAAGAATAATAAAAATATGACAATGGATAATAGTATTCATATTCCAAATATGAAAATGAAAGGGGCGTTGAAAACGGATACAGTATCTTTTACATCATTACATAATGTAACTCCTAATCAAAAAATGAAAACTTATGCATTGCAATTGTTGAAAGATAATGCTTTTAAAGAAAATAGAAAAATTCATATAATTGCTGAGTTAAAATATTTACCATTTATGAATGTGTTATCAGAAACTGCATACAAAAAAGGTTCTGGAAGCATTAGTATGAAAGTCATTGAACCAGAATTAGAAGCATTGAAAAAGAAACATAATATAAAAGAAACTTTTGATTTCGAGAAAGAAAATCTAGAAGAATTAAAACAACAAAATGCGATAATTTTAAAATTTAATGATAAAAATAATCCTTATAAATTATCAAATTTGACACAAGCAGAAGAGGCAAAAGAAATTGAAAAAACGAAAACAATTGTGCCAAAAGAAGTTTATGATGAATTTAAAATAAGCCCTAAAGAAGTTTTTAAAGATGCATTAGATGTTAGAGAAGGACAACCTGTTTCTATATATGCAGAACGTGAACATTTGCCAATTGTAGAAAAATTGGTAGATTATCTTTATGGTGAAAATAAAACAAAATTAGTTACTGTAAATATGACTAGAGATTCACAAATAAACAAATTGAAATTTGCAAAAGATAGTGTTTTAGAAGAAGCACCTACTGCAACCAAGAGAATGAAAGAAGAATTTTATAATAAAGATGTTGCGTATCTTGTTTTGGATGGTGAAGATCCTAGAATGATGGAAGATATTGATTCTGATAGAATTGTTAAAAACTCACGTGCAACAAGGAAGTCTTTGGAAGAAATTCAAAATAAAATAGTTAATGAAATTCCTTGGCTTGTGTATTATGCACCAACAACAAAATCATGTGTAGATGCATATCCTGAACTAAAAAATGAACCAGTAAAGGCTTTGTCTAAGGCTTTTAAAGATGCAAATAAAATCAATCGTATGGGACATTTACAAGAACATGTCGAAAACTTATCACATAGAGCAAACAAGATGAATGAATTGCTTGATAATGGTTATAGAACACTTCATTATGTTAGTGTTGATGCAAAAACTGGCAAACCTGACGGCAAAACTGATTTTAAAGTAACTATGTCTCCAAATTCACAATTTATGGCTGCAAAAACTCATTTTGCAAAATATAATCACAATACTATGTGTAATATCCCAACAGAAGAAGTATTTACTTCTCCACAAGCAGATACTGCTGAGGGTGTAATATCAGCAACAATGCCATTATCATTAAATGGAAAAATTGTTGAGGGTATAAGAGTTAAATTTGAAAAAGGTAAAATGGTTGATATTAAAGCAGATAAAAATGAAGAGATGTTGAAAAAACATATCGCAGCAAATGATAATGCTGATAGATTGGGTGAAGTAGCATTAGTTGCAGGTTCACCAATCGCAGAAACTGGTAGATTATTTAATTCAACATTGTTAGATGAAAATGCATCTTGTCATTTAGCGTTTGGAAATTCATATTCTATGTGTATTAAAGGTGCAGATGAATTTAAAGAGTATAAAGATATGAAAAAATTCTTAAAAGATTTAAAAATCAATTCTTCACCTACTCATAATGATTTTATGGTGGGTGGCAAAAATGTAAATATTTCTGCAATTAATGAAAAAACAGGTGATACAATTGATGTTATAAAAGATGATAAGTTCTTATTATAATATAGTTGTTATATAAAATTTAAAAGTCCTGCAAACTTAATTGTAGGACTTGAATGAATGTTATTATTTTTTGTCGGGTTACAATAATAAATTCGTGTTATAATGAACTCAAAGAGGTGTGTTATATGTCAGTTCAAAGAGTGAATTATTCAATACATGTTAATAGTCCAAAACTTAATGGGCAACAACCTACAAAACAAGATTTGATAAATGTAGGTTATATGGCTGGTAGATATGGTATCAATTTAGATGGAAATCCACATGAGGCTAATCAACCAAAATTCACTGATAATGGACTTTTAATTAATATAAATTCTTGTACAACTGATGCATTGGAAGATAATCTAAAAAAGACTGGTATTCAGTTTGATAGATTAGGTTAATTATTTATAAAATAGTTTTTTGATATGCTAATCTGATTGAACCATCTTCTTTTTTTATCGTTCCACAATGTGTGAAACCATTTTTTAGTATAGTTTTTTGCATTGGGATATTGTTTGGGTGTGTGTCAATACGTAGATTTTTGCATTGTTCAAAACACCATTGTATGCATTTTGATGCGATACCTTTTCCATATAGGTTGACTGCAATTCTATGAATTACTCCATATTCGTTCTCATTGAGCCAATTGCCATCATATATCTTTTTATAAGTCGGTTCTTCTCCGACAAAGTAACAAAATACTGCAAATATATCATCTTCATCAATATAAACGTATAGATTTTTATTTTTTATATCATCGTATAATAATTCTTTTTGTGGATAATTATTTACCCATTGAGTAGAGTTACCATTGTTATCCATAAAAGCTTTTGCTTGATGATATATTTCTATTATTTTATCAATATCGTTATTATTTGCTAATCTAATCATAGTTTTATCTGTAAATGATTTTATCATAAATAAAAGTTATTTTATAAGATTGGTTTTAAACTTTGCAAAATCACGAGATTTTAGTTTTGTATTGTATGCAAAAATCTTACCTTTGATTTGTTTAAGATTTTTTAGTTCTTTAAGAATTGAATCCGAAAAGTCTGCATTGCCACCAATTATTTCAAGTTCACCTAAGTCAGTAACTTTGCTATTGCAGAAAGATGCTTGTCCTTCAATTTTTTTAAGATGTTTTAGTGAAGTGATTTTTGAATCATCAAAGTATGCAGAACCTCCAATACTTCTTAGTTCTCCTAGATCTGTTATATTTGAATCCTTGAATTTTGCAGTTCCACCGATACGTTGTAATTTTCCTAATGATGTTAGTTTTGAATAACTAAATGTTGCTGAATTACCTATTTTTTCAAGGTTATTTAGTGATGTAACTTGTGAATCTGAAAAATCTGCACAACCACCAATACGTGTTAATGCTCCTAAATCTTTTATTTTAGATTCTCTAAATACTGCATTGCCGTTTATCACTTGTAAATTGTGTAATGAAGTTAAGTCACTATCAATGAAATTTGCATACCCCTTTATATAAGTGACATTTTCAAATAATTTATCTTCATTTATTCCAAGGTCTTTGAATGAAATATTTCCATCAAGAACATCTTTTGCATATTTATTTAATCGTCCTGGTTGTGTATAAAAATCAAGTGTTAACGGTTTTGTATTTTTAGATTGTTCTTTTGTTTTTTTATTTTTTGAAAAAATATTTAAAACCTTAGTGAAAAAACTTTCCTTTTTTTGTGTCGATATTGTATCATTTTTTATAAAACCAAAATATTTGAAAATTTCTTCAGCATCATTATTTTGAATTGCTGTACTTAAATCATTTTTTATTGTTTGAATATTTTTTGCAGTTTTTGAAACGACTTTTATCTCATCTTTTGCTTTTTGAGAAAGTTTGTAATGTTTAATATGTTCATTAACAATTTTAGAATATTTATGTGGGATTTTTCCGTCGTTGAATTCACCTTGAATTTCTTGAATAGTATTTCCTATAAATCTTATACCTATTTTAGGCTGGCTATTTTCTAGATATATATGAAAATCACCTTGCTCTAAATATGGTTCAGCTTTGCTATTGTTTGTACACCAAGTGTAGTTTGATAATGTTTTTAATTCTTGCACATTAGCATTAAAATTTTTCGTATCTTTTTCTTTTGATGGAATTATTACCCATTCTCCTACTTTATCAGTATATTTGTTGTTTAAGTAGGATTCTCTTAGTTCTTTTTTATAAGTTTTGTTTATATTCAGAACTTCACCATTTTTGACCTTATCCATAACACTAGTTAGGACTTCTTTATTTAAGATTGGTGGCATAATCTCGTTTGTTGAGTCAAGAGGTTGGGTGATTGCAGACATTATTAACAATTTTTCTGTATTTTTGTAACCATTTTTAGGGTTGTTTAAATGGGTTTTCCAATCGTTCAAAATATCTTCTCTATCACGAGCAATCCTAAAAAATCGTCCTTCATAGTATTTGTTCATTATTGGTTCAAGTTGTTTGCCAGCCCAATTTTGTAAATCTTGATTTGTATTGAATTTTTCAATTGGTGCTTTGAAACGGTCAACGCAAGCCCTGTCTATTCCTTGAAACTCTTTCTTCTTCATTGAACCAAACGAAACTGTATCACATTTTAATTGTGAATGATTGTAGTTTGTTGTGTATTGATTGTTTCGTTGGTAATAAGATGCCGTTTGATATGCAGGCATCTGTGAAAATATTTTCATACTGTTTATAAAACTTCTAAAAAATATTTTTGTTATAGAGTTATAATTACTATTATGAAATTTGATTATGCTTGTGATGCTTTAAAATATTTGATTAAAATATTTGAAATTGAAAAGATTCATATTCCATACTATTTGTGTGATGTTATCAGGCATGCAGTAGTAGAGATGGGTTGTAAACCTATATTTTATCATATTGATGATAATTTTATGCCCTTTGGAGAATTTCCAAAAGAAGATTATATTTTGTATCCTAATTATTTTGGTATATGTGATAAAAA
Organism: Cyanobacteriota bacterium; assembly: GCA_050873965.1. GTDB lineage: Bacteria > Cyanobacteriota > Vampirovibrionia > Gastranaerophilales > Gastranaerophilaceae > UBA2883. The sequence continues at coordinate 40,867 of JBNMJS010000003.1, forward strand.
TGTGAAAATATTAGTGGAAAAATATCCTAAATTGATTGTTGATAACGCACATGCATATTATGCTCAACCATCTGGGTATGCTTCATTCAATGCTGAACACAAATTCTTACCAGTTAGTAAAGGTGCAAATCTTTGGATTGGTAAGGGCGAAAATGATGTAAAACTTGATTTAAAACGACGAGAAAAGTTTTTGTATTATCATAATCTATTGAAGAATAATTTGTTAACTATTGATATTGAAAAGAATTCAATACCATTTTGTTATCCATATTTAGCACCGTCAGAAAAAGAAGCAGATGAATTGGTTGCTAAATTAACGAAACAAGGTCTGATAATTTATAGATATTGGAACAGATTGCCTAAAACATATAATGAGTATAAATTTTTTGCTCGATTAGTTCCAATTCCGTTAAGTGAATAGTATTTATATAAAGTACTTGACTTAGAGTCGCTCTAAGTTGTTATAATATAGATTATGCATAGGTTAAGTAATTATCAACATTATATTTCCATGGTTCAAGAACAACTTGATACTATTTTTGAACAGCAAAAAGAATATATTTGTTGTTGTGAGGGGTGTTCTTCTTGTTGTGAAGAAGGAATGTATCCTTATTCAGAATTAGAATTCCGTTATTTGATGATAGGTTTTCGTCAATTAAGTGATGAAGAAAAAGAACAAGTTATATCTGAAACAAAGAAATTGTTAGAAATATATAAAGAAAAGAATGGTGAATATTTTACTCATAAATGTCCATTTTTGATAAATAAAAAATGCTCTGTGTATAATTATCGTGGGTTTATTTGTCGTACTCATGGATTGATTACAGAAAATGATAGTGGAAAATTAACATTACCATATTGTGTTGGGTTGGGTAAGAATTATTCCAAAGTTTATGATGAATCGACGAAAATGATTCAGTTAGAAAAAGTAAAAGAATGTGGTTACAAAACTATTCCAGAGGCACATAACCTTAGTAGAAAAAATCTTATGCATTTGTCGGTTGCAGAAAAATTAGGACTAAATTTTGGCGAATCAAAAATGTTGATTGAGTGGTTATTCTTAGATGTATTGTAATCCTTCTTGTTTTTTATAAAATAGTCAAAAGAGGTTTTTATGGCTATTATAGATTTATTTAAAATAATTGAATTAAAAAAGAATATTGAAAAAGAGTTTGGTATAAAATTACATATTCATGATGGTTGTTCTATGCAATTTTTTTCTTTTGATGAAAAAGTATCAGATGAACTTGTTGAATATATTAAAAAATCATTAGAAACTGATAAGTTGAAAGTTGTATTCTCACCAGATGGTTTGAATTTCCACATGGAAGATAAATAGAATTTTTATATAAATTTAATATTTATATTTTTTAGTGTTTTTCTGCAAATGTTTTGTTGAATAATTCGTCTTGTTCTTTTAAATGTGTAACGTATCCGATAGGGATAGAATTGTTTGTTGCATCAATAATCTTTTTTGCTCCGTCACTCCCGAATGCACCACATAGTTCTATGCAATCAATGTTATCTTTTAATAGACCTTTTGCAACATTACATGCTTCATTAATATTGGAAACACCAATTATTTGAGCATTACCACTATGTATATAGGCTCTGTCTTGTTCTGGATTAAAATTGTCCATAATTATGAATGCATATTTCATAATAAAATCTCCCTGTTCATAAAATTATATTATATAAATATGGTTGCGAAACTTTTTTAGTGATATTATGAAATTGTCTTAGCGGTATCGTCTAGTGGTTAGGACGAGAGATTCTCATTCTCTAAACAGGGGTTCAATTCCCCTTACCGCCGAAATTTTGTTTTTTGTGTTTTATGTGAAAAAGGGGAATTTCACTGTAAATAAAGTGCAAGTGTGAGATGAGTACATTTTAGCCAAGAGTTAAATATAATGGCTTTTATAGCGATTTCAATAGAATGAGATGTACTTGCACTAGTTGAACTTTATCTGCACTTATTTATACATTACTTGCACTAAAATTATATAACTTTCAAAATCAAACTCAGAAAGTTAGCAATATATTTACGCTTTAGCCATGTATATTTAGTGCAAACAAAAAAGTATTTCCTAATTTGAGATATACAGAATTATCTCTGAGATTGAGATGAAAACACTTGACTTCAGTTGAAATAAGAGTAATTAATGTCATTGTAAAAGGTCTTTAAACAAGATTTAAAAGGGTTTTAAATGAACAAATTACATTTACTTCACGAAGCAGAAAAATTATACAGCATTGAAAATTTAACTCCAGAAATGATTGCTGAAAAATTAAATATTTCACGCAGAACCGTTTTTAACTGGAAAAAGAAATATAAATGGGATAATCATATCGTTAGAATAAAAGATTTTTCAAATCAATTTGCTGGTGATATTTATAATGTTGGGGCAAAACTTCTTGCAAAATTAAATGATGACATAGATAATAATAGAATTTTGAATAAACATGAAATTTGTGCATTAGAAAATATTATCAAAATTATAAATAAAGAAGAAAAAAGACAAATGAAAAATTTAGATAATTTTTCATTTAAAAAGAAATCTGCAAAGTTTTTAACACAAGATGTCATTGAAGAAATTAATAGCAAAATTTTAGGTTGGAACGGTGCATATTAAATTGTGTCGAATTGTCTCTGAGATTGAGACAAGGAGTTGATTTATTTGAGGCAAAGAGTGATTAATGACTGTGTAAAAAAGGAATAAAACATGGTCGAATTCACTCCAGAAAAATCAAAGAAAATAGCCTTAGCAAGATTGGATTTACTTAATCAATGGAAAGAATTTCGTAGAAAATCAGATAATAAACTTCAAGCCGATTATGATTTTGTAATCTTGCATAATACAAGTAATTCTCACCTCTTTGAAATTCTAGGTAAAATATCTCGTGGTACACTTCACCGTTGGAAGAATACACTTAATGGAACCAAAGATTATACTAAACTTATCCCACAATACAAATATGCAAAGGTAGAGGAATACCGAACTTGTTTAACAGATGAAGAAATTAAAATATTTATGGGTTTATTATTGCACCCGAATAGACTTTGTATAGGTAAAGCAATAGCACTTACAAAATACAAACTTCAACAACAGGGGCAAAGTTACGTTCCAGCAGATATTACTTTTAGAAAATATGCTAATTGGTTTAAGAAAAATAATTATGATAAATGGATTTTAGCAAGAGATGGTGAAAAAGCATTATCCGATAAAGTTGAACCATATATTAAAAGAGATGCAAGTTTGCTAGAAGTTGGGGATATTCTTGTAGCAGATGGACACGTTCTAAATTTTAATGTGATAAATCCTTTTACAGGTAAACCTACCAGAGCAACATTATTAGGATTTTTAGATTGGAAATCAACAGCACTTGTAGGTTATGAAATTATGTTAGAAGAAAACACCCAAAGTATTGCGAGTGCTTTAAGAAATGCCATTATTAATTTAGATATGATTCCTAAAATTGTGTATCAAGATAATGGTAGAGCTTTTAGAGCAAAATATTTTACAGACGATAAAGGATTTACTGAATTAGGGTTTAATGGACTTTATTCAAAGTTAGGTATAGAAACTGTATTTGCAAGACCGTATAATGCCAGAGCAAAAGTTATTGAAAGATTTTTTAAAGAGTTTCAAGAAGGTTTTGAAAAATTATTACCGAGTTATGTCGGTTCAAGTATAGATAACAAACCTGCTTACCTGATGAGAAATGAAAAACTCCATAAACAATTACATAACGATTTTGTACCTACTTTAGACGAAACAATAAAGATGATTGATATGTGGTTAAATTTCAAAAATTCTCAACCTTGTCCTAATGTATCTAATAAAACAATAGCAGAAGTTTTAGAAAGTAGAAAGCGACAAAATATAGATACTAAGTTACTAGATGATTTGATGTTAGCAACTGAAGTTAAAACAATTCAACGAAACGGAATCAGATTTTTAAATTGTGATTATTTTGATGAACGCCTTTATGGGTTTAAAAGTAAGGTTTTAATTAGATACAATTTATTTGATTTAACAAGCATAAAAGTTTATACAACCAAAGGGGAGTTTTTATGTACTGCTGAAAGAGTAACCGAAACGCATCCAATGGCAAAATTATTAGGTACGGTTGCTGATTTTGAAGATTACAAACAGAAAATTGTTAAACAAAGAAAGTTACATAAGAAAACTATAAATGCAGTTAAAGAATACCTTTCAAGTGATGAAACAAAATTTTTAGAATCCAAAATGCTTGAAGAAAATTCAAACCTGGTTCAAACAGCGTTCAAAGTACGTTCAAAATGTGTTCAAAAAATATTCAAGAATAATTCAGAGAAATACGAGTATTTAGTGAAAAATTATCCAAACATTTCTTGGATAGCAGAGTTCAAAAAAAGCAAGGAGTATAAACTTTTATATGAATAGAATTTTTGTTAAAACAAATAACGTGAAAAACTTTATCGGACTTGTTGAAAATCTTTTAAACAAACCAAAAAATATTCCAAAAATGGGACTCATCTATGGCGAACCAGGACTTGGGAAATCACAAACAGCACTGTGGTTAGCTTGTAAATATGATACGATATATTTGAGAGCGACAAATCTTATGACTGGACGCTGGCTATTAGAAGAAATCACAAAAGAAATGGACGAAATTCCAAGATATTTGACATCGGATAATTTCAATTTAATAGTAAAAAATTTAAAACAAAAGCCACAATTAATCATTGTTGATGAAATTGATTATTTAATAAACAACTTGAAAACGATAGAAATTTTGAGGGATATACACGATGAAACGGATTGTCCAATAATCTTTGTTGGTATGGGATTGGCACATAAAAAACTAGAACGATACAAACATCTTTTTGATAGGTTTTCTGAGATTGTGAAATTTGAAACTTTTAGCGTTAATGACTTAAAACAAATATTTGAACAACTTTCAGAAGTCAAAGTAAATATTGATGCAATTGAATTTATACATAAGAAATACAATAGATTAAGACAAATCGTACAATTGATAAACCAACTTGAAATAATTGCCAAAGATAATAATTTACAAGAAATAAATCTTGATGCAATTAAGGAGATTTTATGAACATAGAAAAACTTGCAAAACATCTAAAAGAATTTACACTTGACGAAATAAATATGATTGCAGAGCGTGATTGTAAAACAGAACTTGAACACCTTTTGAACAGTAATAAAATAGTTTTTGAACAAGGTTTGTATAAATATAAAGAAAACATCAATTCTGAAAATTATGAAATTTTTATTACTCCAAATAGAAATATTCAAAACATTTCTTCCAAAGATGCATTTGAAAGATTTTTAAACGATTATGTGAAAAACATTTGCAAACTTGAAACCTATAAACGCTATTCTTCAGTTATAAAATATCATTTATTGCCATATTTTAAAATCAAAGAACTGTCAGAAATCTGCAACAATGATATAAAAGAACTTTTTAATGAATATAAATTGAAGAAATTACCACCCAAAACAATAAGAAATAATTTATCTTTGTTAAATCAAATAATTAAATACTATCAAAATCTCGGAATAATTGATAAAAAATGTGTTTTTCAAGTAAGAAGATTAACTAATAAAAACAAATTTTACATGAACAGGATTATTTTTGAAAAGGATTTGTAACAAAACTAAAATTAATGTTATGTAACTATCTCAATTAAAATAATCATTTTTAACTTAATATACGGCTTAAATATACATTTTTCATGCTATAATCAAGTAAACTTCCTATAAGTTTTTATTATCAGAAGTTGAAAGGTGTTCATATGAGTCCTATAATTCCTAAAAGTCAAATGACTGAAGAAGATATAAAACTTAATTTTATCACTCCTGCCATATCATCTAAAGGTTGGAAAGATAAAATAACGATGGAAACACAAGTTAAATTTACTGATGGTAAAATTAATTTAAAAGGAAATTTAATTTCAAGAGAAAAACCTAAAAAAGCTGATTTCATTTTATATATTAATTCTAATAATCCAATAGCAATCGTTGAAGCTAAAGACAATAAACATTCTGTATCACATGGCTTACAGCAAGCTATGACATATGCACA
>JBNMJS010000004.1:0-45566 GCA_050873965.1 Cyanobacteriota bacterium
AAAAGGGATAGAGAATAGGAGATTCTGAATGGCTGAATATTTAAGCAAAGAAGAGATTAAACAGTGGAGAAGTTCCTTAGAAAAAATTACATTAGAAGAGTTTGCTGCTAGATTAGGTAAAGTTGTTGCTGATTCTAGACCTACTAATGATTTAATAGATATTGTTTTTAATGAAAATAGCAAGCCTGCTACTACAAAATCAACTCATGATACTAATAGTAAGCTTTCAAAAATTGCTGAACGTGCTTTCGAAAGAGAACGTCAATTATCACATACTCCATTCTCATTTAAAGCACCTGTTGAAAACAAAATAGAAAATGTTGATAAGGTTGTTAAAAAAGAAGAAATTAAACCTGTTAAAATTGAAAAGAAAATTGAATCAGCACCTCAAATTATTAAATCTGAACCAATTGTTCAAGATAGTTTGAGAGAAGAAGTTGATATTGTTCTTAAAAAGAATTTGACTGATAGAGAACAGGTTGTTTTTGATTATCTTCTTGAACATAAAAATACAACAGTTTATGCAAAAGATTTGGCAGTATTGTTAGATTTACCAAGAGATTATATCTATAAATATATCAAAAATCTTAGAGCAAAAATTGAAGGTGATAAATTGAAAAATGCTGAAAGAGGCGGTTTCGTCTTATCAGTATAGAAAAAGATTTAATATCAAAAAAGACTGACAATTTGTCAGTCTTTTTTATTTTGTAAATTTATAATCAAATATCTAAAATTCTTTTTTGAAAATAGTTTGTTCTCTATCAGGTCCTACACTAACAATAGAAATAGGGCAATCAATTAATTCTTCTAATCTAGTTAAGTACTTTTTAGCATTTTCTGGTAGTTTATCGTATTCCCTAATACCTGTTATGGCTTCATTCCAACCTTGATGAGTTTCATAGATTGGTTCTAAGTATTTATGAATATAAACATCTGTTGGATAATAATCATAAATTTTACCATTACGAGTATCTTTATATGCTGTGCAAACTTTTATTTCGTCAAATTGGTCAAATACATCAATTTTTGTTAAAGCAACAGAAGTTAATCCACCAACAAGAACAGCATACTTCATAATTACTGCATCAAACCAACCACATCTACGTGGACGTCCTGTTGTTACACCGAATTCGTGTCCGATTTCTCTAATTTTGTCACCTGTTTCATTAGATAATTCTGTTACAAAAGGACCTTCTCCAACACGTGTTACGTATGCTTTTGCTACACCAACAACTTCATCTATCATACAAGGTCCATATCCACTTCCTACGGCAGCACCACCACCGATTGGATTAGAACTTGTTACAAATGGATATGTTCCATAGTCAACGTCCAACATAACACCTTGAGCACCCTCATATAAGATTATATCGTTTTTATGTTCATTCAAAAGTTTTTGCCATTCAAAACAAACAAATGGTTTGAATATTTTTGCGTATTCTTCACATAGGCTAAGTAAACATTCTCTTGTAAATGGTTCTAATCCATATACTTTTTCTAGTTGTTTATTTTTTAATGGAAGAATTACATCTAATTTTTCATTTAAGGTTTCTAAATCATATAAATCTTGGATTTTTAAACCTATTCTGGCATATTTATCTGTATAAGTTGGTCCAATACCTTTTTTTGTAGTACCAATTTTTCCTTTACCGGCTTTTGATTCGCTGTATCCATCAACTTCTGTATGGTATGGCATTGTTATAGATGCTAAAGGTGAAATTTTTAAACGGCTAACATCTACTTTTTGAGATTTAAGTTCTTCTAATTCGTGTTTAAAAGATTCTGGTAAAATAACTGTACCAGCACCAAGCATACAAATATTATCTTTATATAAAATTCCTGACGGTATTAAATGGAATTTGTAAGTTTGATTGTTTGCAACAACTGTATGTCCAGCATTACATCCACCTTGGTATCTGATAATAAAGTTGGCTTTTTCTGCAAGTAAATCGGTAATTTTTGCTTTACCTTCATCACCCCATTGTGCACCAACAACAACAGTATTTTTCATCTCAATGCTCCTCTATACCCTATTACTTTTTAATTATACATCAAATGATGAAAGCGAGAAATTTCATAATAAAATTATATAAATTGTTTGTTTGATGTAAAATAGACCTAAGCATAAGACTAATAAGGAATTGAATATGTTAAAAGGAAATGAAATAAGAAAATTATATTTAGATTTTTTCAAAGATAAACATCAACATACAATTGTTGAAAGTTCTAGTTTAGTACCAGATAACCCAACAGTATTGTTGACTACTGCTGGTATGTTACAGTTTTTACCTATATTTTTAGGTGTTGTAAAATCGCCTTACGATCCTGCAAGAGCAACATCTTGTCAAAAATGTGCTAGAGCAGGTGGTAAGGATTCTGATATTGAAAACGTTGGTAGAACTCCACGTCACCATACATTCTTTGAAATGTTAGGTAATTTCTCTTTTGGTGATTATTATAAAAAAGAAATTATTCCTTGGGCTTGGGATTTCGTTACTAATGTTCTTAAATTAGATAAAGATAGATTGTGGATAACAATTTATGAAACAGATGACGAAGCTTATGACATTTGGAGAAGTGTTGGTGTTCCAGATGAAAGAATTAAAAGAAAAGGTAAAAAAGATAATTTCTGGGGACCTCCAGGGGCATCTGGTTCTTGTGGACCTTGTTCTGAAATCCATTATGATTTAGGTGAACAATACAAGTGTGACGATCCTCGTGGTTGTGGTATTGATACTTGCGAATGTGACCGTTGGGTTGAAATTTGGAACCTTGTATTTACCGAATTATATCAAGATGAAGAAGGTAATCAATCTCCATTAGAAAAGAAAAACGTTGATACTGGTATGGGTTTGGAACGTATTGCAATGGTTTGTCAAGGTGTTGCATCTACGTTTGAAACAGATTTACTTAGACCTATATTGGATAAAGTTTGTGAAATGTCAGGTGTTAAATACAAAGAATCTAATAAAACAGATGTTTCTTTACGTATTATCACTGACCACGCTAGATGTGTAACATTTTTAATTAATGATGGTGTTATTCCAGGAAATGAAGGTAGAAGTTATGTATTACGTATGATTTTACGTCGTGCATTGCGTCACGGTAAAATTTTGGGTATGGAATTGCCATTCTTACATAAATTAGTTGATGTTGTTGTAGAAAATTATGGTGAAGCATATCCTGATTTAATTAAAAACAAAGCAAAAATCATTGATACAATTAAAAAAGAAGAAGAACGTTTTAATAAAACTCTTGATAGAGGTTACAAATTAATCGATACGTTTATTGAAAAGAAACAAGATATTGATGGTGAAAATGCATTTAAACTTTATGATACTTTGGGATTTCCATTTGAATTAACAAAAGAAATTGCTGAAGAAAATGGACTTAAAGTTGATGAAGAAGGCTTTAAGAAAGCAATGCAAGAACAAAAAGACCGTGCGAAAGCTGCAACACAAAAAATTAGTGTTACAGGTGATATTAAATATGCTAAGGTCGAAGAAAAAGTTGGTTCAACAGAATTCGTTGGATATTCTGAAAACGAATGTGATGCTGAAATTTTAGCAACAATTGATGGTGACGGTTTCGTTGATGTTGTATTAAATAAAACTCCATTCTATGCTGAGTGTGGTGGTCAAGTCGGCGACTCTGGTATTATTGAAAATAATACTTTGAAGTTAGAAGTTTTGACAACATTTAAGGTTAATGAATTGTACGTTCATCGTTCAAAAGTTGTTAATGGTGAAATCGAAATTGGTGCAAAGGTTAAAGCAATTATTGATGTACCTAGACGTCAAGAAATCAGAGTTCACCACTCATCTGCTCACTTGTTGCAAGCTGCGTTAGTTAAAGTTCTTGGTGATGAAGTTAAACAAGCAGGTTCTCAAGTTGAAGAAAACAGAATGAGATTTGACTTTACTTTCTCAAGAGCAATGACTCCTGCTGAAATCCAAAAGGCAGAAGATATTGTTAATGGTTGGATTAAATCAAATATTAAAATTCATACCGACGTAATGTCTATTGAAGAAGCAAAATTAACAGGTGCAACAGCATTATTTGGTGAAAAATATGGTGATACTGTTAGAGTTGTTTGCGTAGGTGATGGCGAAAACTGTGTTTCAAAAGAATTTTGTGCAGGTACTCACGCTTCATCAACAGCAGACTTGAGAGTATTCAAGATCGTATCTGAGGGTGCTATCGCTGCCGGTACACGTAGAATTGAAGTTGTTGTATCAGATGCAGCACTTGAATATTTGAATAAGAAAAATGCTGAAATCGATAAACTTTCTACTAAGTTCAAAGTTCATTATGATGAAGTTGTTGAACGTGTTGATAAGTTATCAGAAGAAAATAAAGAGTTACAAAAACAAATTACTGAATTGAAAGCAGAAAATGCTAGAAGTAAATTCAATACTTTCTTATCAAAGGCTCAAGATGTTAATGGTGGTAAATTATTTATCACAAAAATTGGAAACCTTGATAATGATGCTTTAAAAGCAGGTGTTGAATTCTTGGCTAATAAACTTGGTGAATGTATCATAATTTTAGTTTCTGAAAGAATGGTACTTGTAAAAGTTTCTGATGGATTTGTGAAATCAGGAGTTAATGCAGGCAAGTTGGTTGGCGAAATCGCTAGAGCAACTGGTGCAAATGGTGGTGGAAGACCAAACTTTGCACAAGGTGGTATTAAAGACTCTTCTAAGATTGATGATGTATTGATTAAAGTTGAATCTGATATTAAATCTGCTTTATAAGAATAATTTATAAATATGATTGAAAAGGATACGAAATTTTTCGTATCCTTTTTTTAATGAGAATGTTTAAAATATTGTCATGTTGTGTTATCGAAGTGGTGGATTTTATTTCTGATAAATCTTTTATTCTGAAAATGGAAGTTGTAATTTAGGAGATAATTATGTTGGAAGTGTTGAATGAAACTAATTTTAATACACATGTAAAAGATGGTTTGAAACTGGTTATGTTTGGTAGTGATATTTGTCATTATTGTGTTAAAGAACAACCAGTATTGGAAGAATTGGCTAATAACGATATAAATATAGGCAAGGTTGATGCATATAAAGTGCCTGCTTTGGCACAAAAATTTGGTATTACTGCATTCCCTACATTTGTACTTTTTAAGTTTGGTGATGTTGTTACTCAGTTTTCAGGGTTTAAAAATAAATCAGAACTTTTAGACATTGTGTTGCAACATGTATAGACTTAATCTCCTGTTTCAAAGTGGGAAATTTCCTGCTTTGGAACAGTTTTATTAAATTAAAATCCCTATCTTATTTGATAGGGATTTTTAGTTACGCAACTTTGTTATTTGGCTTAAAGAAGTTTTTAACTGCATTTATTGCACCTTTTATTGTTGGATTTTCAACAACTTTGTTATATTTATCTTTAACCCAATCTATTCCTTTTTTAATATAGTTGTTTTCTGTTAGTTTATTGAATTTTTCTGTTGTAAATTCTTTTACATCTTTAACAAGTTTGTTGTCTGTAATTTTTTGTTTAAAACCATCAATATATGGTTTTGCCTTTTCAGAAAATGCATTTACTTTACCAATTATCCATTTGCCAATTTTAGAGTTTTTAAAATCTTTTGCAGCATTGTGTAATGATTCATTAACTTCTTTTTTTGCTGCTTGTAAATTTTCTCTTGTGGCATATTGTTCAACTTTTCTAGCACTTGCTCTGCCCTTGTTAATAATCGTATCCATTGATGGAATTTTCATAGATTTTACCTTTCAAATTAACACACTTACCTATAATAAAACGAATTATGAAAATAAATTGCTAGTTAAATCTGTTGTTTATGTAAAGTTATGTAACATTATTATTTAAAACACTAAAGATTTTTCTGAAATAGTCGTCATGCATGGCACAGGAACGGAAAAAGGATTCAACAGTGGGTTTATCATCATCACAAGCAAGATTGCTAAATTTAACTGCAAGAATGCACCAAATTGAATATAAAGCCGCTAAGCTTGAAGCAATGAAATTGCAAATGGCTAATGAATCTAGCCGTGTTTACGATGAGTATCAAGAAGCATTAGAAGCAACTAAGGTTCAAGTAAAGGCTATCACAAAAGATGGTGCTCTTACTTATAACAATATTACTAGTTACGACGATTTAACAAAAGCAGGTTATAGATTGTACTATGTTACAGAAAATAATGGTACAACTACATATAACGAGTTTAAAGAAGGTACTGCTAACGCAACAGCAGATGGTGAAGTTAAAGTAACAAAATTGACTAGTGAAATTCTTACTAATTTGATTAATTCAGGTACATTTGTACTTGCAAAAAGAGATACTGCAGGTGATGTTTCTTCAACTAGTGCAGATTATGTTGATTTCACAAATGAACAATTAACTAGTGTTGCGACTAATACTGGTTTAAGAGAAGTATCTGATGAAACAAATTTGAAGAAAGCAGAAGCTAAATATGAAGCTGATATGAAGAAAATCGATAACAAAGATAAAAAATATGATACCGATTTAGCAGCTTTAGAAACTGAAAGAAACGCCGTTAAGGAAGAGATGGAAACCCTTAAAACGGTAGCAAAAGAGAACGTTGAAAGAACTTTCAAACTATTCTCATAGGTAATCAGGTGAAATAACCGATTAAAACAGAATTTTCCAAAATATAATTTTCCCTATAATTTTTCATTCCCGACGTTACTTAACATCGGGCTTTTGTTTTATTATAGCCGATGTTAAGTAACTCAGATAGATTGTCTTGGATTATTGTTTCACAAAAACAAGCCGTTCATAATGCTACGCAGTAATTCACTATTGTTTTTGTTCCTTCGAGTTAGGCTCATTACATTCGCCGTCACTCTACACAAAATCCGCTTTTTCACACACGCCACTTGAATAAGTGGTTTTTTCTTTTTTTGTAATAAGTTTAATTTGTTTAATTATTATTTTCATTTTCTTGTACCGACAAGAAAATGAAACAAAAGAAACTCCTGACCTGAACTTCATTCACACATCATAAGTAATTATTCTGCATAGAGTTTCGGAACTCGTGAATTTACAGATATTTTTATGCTAGTAAATTCACTCAAACACCTCAACAACGAGCAGAATAAAACAATGATGGTTCATTACGTTAAGGTCGAAAATTTTTATTTTAATTTTACAAAATCCGTTTTTCACACACGCTACTTGAATAAGTGGTTTTTTCTTTTTTTGTAATAAGTTTAATTTGTTTAATTGTTATTTTCATTTTTTTCTTGAATTATTTGGCGAGTCGCAAAAGCGTGGTTTTGCTCCTAGTTACGGGCTTACGCTCTACTAAAAATTCGCTTTGCGGTCAAAGAAATGAGGTATTAGAATTGAACAAATTAAATTTATATCTATTGTCAGGCGGAGCCAGATCTACAACTAAACTAAATAAAAATAAATTATAAATAAATACTTAACAAAAATAATATTTTTCAATCAATCAAATCATGCAAAGCCTTGCCATGACGCATGTTAAGACATGTAACAAATTTTAACAACCCTGAAATTGAACAATTAAAAAATACTTTACATGTGTAGGAGAGCAAAATGTCATCATTAAATTTTAACTACAACATAAATCCTGATGATAATCCTCAAATAGGTAAGAAAAATACCCAAAATAATGAGGATAAAAATACAATTCGTTACAATTCACAAAACGAATTTGTAAATTCTATCATGGGTGATGCAAGTAAATATTTAGGAAAGACAGAATTAAAGGCACTCCAAAATAATGCAATAACTATCTTTAATCAATTTGATAATTCTCCAAAAGATAATAAGTGGAATACCACAGAAGAAAGAAACGGTTTTAGTGCTTTAAATTCTATTAAGTCTGCCGTACAAAATGCTATCAAACAAGCAACTTCTGCAGTAAATGTTAACAAAACTCAAGATGTTTCAGATATTTCGGAAGTTTCAAAAGCTGACAAAGCAAATAACGTTCAAACCACACAAGATATTGAAGATAACCGTATCGGTGAAATTTTACAACAAAATGTCCAAAGATTTATGGATGAAAATAATATTTCACAAATTCCTAATATAAAGGAATTAAATAATGCAACAACTGCATTAATGAAAGGTATAACAAAAGGAGTTGCTACCGATAATAATGGAAAAGATGTTCCGTTTGTTATTAACCTCAATACTGGTGAGATATCAAAAATAAGTGCAAATGAGGCACAACAAGTTGATAATATAATAAAAAGTGTAAATAATAAAGCTGAAACGTTAAACAAAGTATTAAATCTTAATGATGTTTTAGACAAATATGCACAAAAAGGTTTCCAACCAGTTGGCACACCAGAACAAAAAACCGTAAATGGTCAACAAGTTCTTATTGGAACACTTAGAAATTCTAGCGGTGAAGAAGTTAAAATCAACTTAAAAACTGGTGAAGAAATTAAAGAATAACTTATTATATGGCGAATGAAAAATTATGGATTAAAAAGCACTTCTTATCAAAGAGGTGTTTTTTAATATGCACTTATATTTGAACAATAATTTCTTCTGAATTTTCTTTACAAATATAATCTAATGTTTTCAATATCTCATTATAATCGTCCATTACAACAAGCTTACTTCTATATTTAGCAGCATTTTTTACACCATTTATGTAGAATGGATAAAATTTTCTTACAAACTTTATACCAACATTCTCACCTCTTAAAGCGATTTCTTCATCAAGATGAGTTTTAAAATCTGCAATTTTTTCTTCTAATGTTGGTACTGGTAACCTTTCACCAGTTTCAAAGAAATGTTCAACTCGATAAATCAACGATGCATCACCAATCGCAGCACGACCAATCGCAACACCATCAGCACCTGATTCTTCCATGCATCTTTCTGCTGTCTCAATAGACGTTACATCACCATTGGCAAAAACTGGAATATCAACGGTTTTTTTAAGTTCTGCTATTTTTTTCCAATCAGCATTACCAGCATACATTTGATTACGAGTTCGACCATGAATAGTTATAAAATCAGCACCAGCCTCTTGCATCCATTCACCAAACTCAACAAAATTCATTTCACTAGCAGTATAACCTAATCTAAATTTTACACTAACAGGAACTGTAACTTTTTCTTTAACTGCTTTCACAATATCATACGCAAGACTATGGTCACGCATCAAAGCACAACCATCATTGCCACGAACAACTTTACCTACAGGACAACCCATATTTATATCAACCATATCTGCAAACTGTTCCAAATACTTAGCACAATTTGCTATCATCTCTGGCTTATGCCCACTTAATTGATATGATATAGGACTATGATTTTCATCACGTTTTGTAATAACTGTATCTTTAACTTGAGTCAATGCTTCAGAACTAATCATTTCAGAAGTCAGCAAACAAGTTTTTGAATATTTACGCACAAGACTTCTCAACACATAATCTGTAATGCCAGCCATTGGTGCTAATGAAACCTTTGATTTTATTAATTCTGTTACTTCCATAATTATTTTTCTTGTTTTATTGTTGATTCAATCTCTGGTATTCTTGCTTTTACATATTGAGAATACTCATCATCTGTTTTATACACATTGATAAATTTTTTGTAGTATTCAAGTGCAGATGTAAGATTATTCATATTATCATAATCAATCGCTATCAAATAATATGTAACATCTTGATTATTATTAAATTCTAATGATTTTTTATAATCATTAACAGCAAGTTGTGGTTTGTTTTGTGCATCATAAACAGATGCTCTATAATAATATGCATCAGCATTCTTTGGATTATCAGTCAATGCCTGATTTAACAATGATAATGCCTCATCATATTTTTGTTCTTCGACCAATTTCGCTGCATTTTGAACATTATTTTGACTGATAACTTCATTCATATCTAGCAATGCTTCTTTAGCATTTGTGTTAGACGGATTAGCCTGTACTGCTCGTTGAAAATATTTTTTTGCTTCAGTATAATTTTCGGCATTTGCATACAACGCACCAACACTATACGCTATATCCGAATTGTTTGGTGAAGATTGTAATGCTTTTTGATAATATTCTAATGCTTTATCATTCTGATTTAATCCTTGATAAGCACCTGCAATACCTAACAAAGTATCGGTAGTTGCCGGTTGGATAGAATTATATAAATCCAAAGCCTTTGAATAATTTTTAGCATTGTAAGCATCATACGCTTGAGATATTATTTCAGCCGTAGAATCTTCTTTAACATCATTCAAAATTTTCGCAATATTTTTATTATTAGGGAATTTTGATTTTGCCTCAGTTAAAATAGTTTCAGCATTGTTATAATCTTTTTTTTGAGCATAACAAATGGCTAAATTTTCATATACGCCATCTCTTTGAGGATCAGCCGTTTTGACTGCTGTATAATATCTAATTGCACCATCATAATCTTTCTTTTCGTGCAATTCCATCGCATCATCATACAATTTATCAATATATGATTTTTCAGGATTAACTTTACTTCTAACATAATTATATATATCTTCTGATGTCATGGAAGCCCTAGTTAATTCTGCTATTTTATTATTATAATCCTCACTATCAGGTTTTATTTGTTTAAGTTTTTTATATTGTTCCAAAGCCAATTTTTGACAATCAGGTTTTGCTTCATAACATTGTGCTAAATACAAGTTTGCTTGATAATTCTGAGGGTGAAGAATAAGAATATTCTTGTAAGTTTCTATCGCTTTATCATAATTACCCTGTGCTTGAAGTAATGTACCAATATTTATTTGAGTATTCAAAGCAGTTTCTTCACTTCTGGCAGGCTTTGTTTGTGATTGACGATAATAATTATATGCCTCTTCGTATTTGCCTTGTCGTTGTTTGATTGCACCTAAATCGGCTAACAATTCAGCATTGTTTGGAGCAGTTTCCAATTTCTTTTGATAAATACGTTCTAAATCACATAATATTTCAGGTGAATCTTCACTATGAGCCAAAACGAAATTATATTGTTCTGATGCTCCAACAGTATCACCCATTTTGTCTAAAACATTTGCATAACGCATTCTTACTGAAATATCATTAGCATCATTTTCTATTGCTAATTTATAATATTCAGAAGATTTAACAAGATTATTAATTGATTTCATCATTGATGCAATTCTAAGAATCGCAACTTTTCTATATTTTTCAACATTGATAATCTGTTCATATTCATACATTGCAGCAGGGAAATTGCCGGCATTATTCAATTCTTCTGCAGTTCTATAATGTCCTTCTGGCGAAGTATTAGCACCATAACGTTTTTCACAATACTGCAAACTGCTAAATGCAGAAGATATAGAACTGATAGAGTTCATTGCAACATCTCTATCTACATAATATTTTAAATAAAATAATGCACTTCTAAAATCATCTGCTGCTGATTTATAATTGTTTTCATAATTTGCTAGATAAGTTCCACGTGCAAGGTAAGAATTAACTAAACCAATTCTTGCAGAATTATCAAGAAAATTTATCATAAGTGCTTTTTTAAATTCATCAATCGCACTTGAATATCTTGAATTAAAGAAATATTGTTGTCCCATCGTGTAATGCTCTTGGAAACCAGCATAAGATGGGATTTGGATACCAACACCCAAACTTGCTGCTAATATACAACTTGTTATCAATAACTTTTTGTTCATACAAATATTTTATAACAAGCATAAATCTTGTACACTAATCTAAACATTTAGTAACATATACTATTTTAAATTTATACATATAAATGACAAAAGATTATTTTATGTTAAAATAAAATTTGTTGGGGGAAAGTATGACACTAGAATTGAATCAAAAACAAGGATTAATCGCAGGTGACGGCCTATTACCTGTAAAAATGGCACAATATGCAAAAGAAAATGGATTTGAAGTAGTTTGTATATCTTTATCATCAGACAATCATAAGGAGTTAAAAAAATATTGCTCTAAGGTATATTCTTGTTGTCCAGGTGAAGCAAAAAAAATCGAAAAAATATTAGTTGATGAAGGTATTAAACAACTAACTTTTTTAGGCAAGGTTAGTAAAAGTATTCTTTTAAAACGTCCAAGATTTGATAGCAAAGCCGTTGATTTTCTTAAAAAAGCCGTAAGATTAAACGATGACAAAGTTATGCTTATGATTATCGAAGAACTTGAACAAATTGGCGTAACTGTACTTGACCAAACAATATTTATTAAAAATCTAATGATACCATCTGGTGTTTTAGGCAAAACTCAACCAACAAAAGAACAAATTGAAGATGTAAACTATGGTTACTGGCTTGCTAAAGAAACTGGTAAACTTGACATCGGTCAATCTGTAGTAATTAAAGATAAAATGATTATGGCAGTTGAAGCAATCGAAGGCACTGACAAATGTATCAGACGTGGTTGCAAATTGGCTAAAAAAGATGCTTGTATCATCAAAGTTTCTAAACCAAAACAAGATAAAAGATTTGATATTCCTGCAATTGGTTTAAAAACTCTTAAAACAATGAGAAGATACAAAGCTAAATTGATTGCAGTTGAAGCAAATGAAACAATCATTGTAGATCAAGAAAAAACAATACAATATGCTGATAAACACGGCATTGTAATTATGGCGGTATAATGAAAAAACTGTTTATCATAACAGGTGAATATTCTGGCAGTATGCATGCTGTTAGAGTGGTAGAATGCTTAAAATCACAATATCCTGATATAGAAATCGAAGGTATTGGCGACTCTAATTTAGAACAAGCAGGAGTAAAATTGTTTACCAACCATTCTAAGATGTCTGCTATGGGTTTAAGCCCTAAAATCATAATCAACCACTTATTATTAGGTAAAAGATTAGTAGATTACCTAACAAAAGAATACAAACCCGATTTGGTTCTTATGATTGATTATGGTGCATTCAACCTAAGTGTATCAAAATTTTTGAAGAAAAATGGATTAAAAACTTTCTACTATATTCCACCACAAGTGTGGGCTAGTAGAAAATGGAGAATAAATACAATTAAAAAGAACATTGATAAAGTTCTTTGCATCTTCCCGTTTGAAGTTGATATGTATAAAAAAATGGGAATTGATACTCACTATTGTGGACACCCTTTAGTAAAACAACTTCCACCAAAAGCAAATAGAGATGAATTCTTTGAAAAACATAATTTAGATAAATCAAAAAAATTAGTTTCTATTTTCCCAGGTTCTAGAGTTTTTGAACTTAAGTTCTTAATGAAATTATTCTTAAAATCAGCAAAACTTTTACAATCAAAACATTCTGATTTACAGTTTGTAATTTCACATGCTCCAAATCTTTCAGAAGAAGTTTACAACAAATACTTAAAAGGTGATACAACTTTCAAAATTATACAAGGTGAAAATCAAGCACTTTTGAGCGTATCTGATGCATTAATTTTAGCATCTGGAACTGTTGCACTAGAAGCAACACTATACCAAGTACCAATGATTATTTCATACAGAGGACCTTGGTTATTTTATTTTATATATTTGTTAGTAAGATGTATAAAAATGGTTTCATTACCAAATATTATTTTGAATAAAATTGTTGTACCTGAAATACTCCAAGGACAAGCGACACCACAAAATATAACATTAGAGATAGAAAAACTTCTATATGACGAAGAATATCGAAAGAAAAATATTGAAGAACTTGGAAAAGTAAAAGAATTATTATCAGATAAATATTCTGCTCAGGAAGTAGCAAATGTAATCAAAGAAAATATTTAAAATTGTAAGAAACGACAGACATTATGTCTGTCGTTTCTCGTTTCATAGTATTGAATTTTATTCGGTTATTTATTTACTTTTTTAGATTTTGCTTGATGTAATTTACCATATTTTGCAATTTGTTCATCTGCTAAAATATCGTACATTGCTTTTTCATCTTTTGCTCTAAATGGTTTATCTTTTGGAGCAGCCATTTTTTCTTGACGAGCCATTTTTGAAGTTTCGCTTAATGTATTAACAATATCTTTTACTGTATATTTTCTTGTTCCGTCTTCATTTCTAACTTTTAACATATAATTTACTAAACGTTTATTTTTACCATTTATACGTTGATATAAATCAAGTGCATCTTCATTCTTTTCTGTAGTACGTTTGTTGAAGGTACCATTCTTTCTTGCGGTTGCTCTTGTTTCTTTAATAGAATCAAAAATTTCTGGCAACATATTTAATCTCATCTTAGTTGCTTTGTTTGCATATACCTTAGATTGATCAGCATATACATTCTTACCTAATTTATTTTCAATAATATTATTTACGTCATTAATTACAACCAATTTTTTAGCAGATGGTTGTTTTGGTACGTAAGGTTTGAAGAATGAACGATGTTTCACAACACGTTTTTCTGCTTGTGGTTTAACAGTAACAGATGTATCAACATTTGCAGCCTTGGTTGTATCAACCATTGCTGGTTTAATTGAAACATTGTCAACAGGTTTATCTGCTAATTTTGTAATCTTTTCAGCATCTTGTTTTGCTGCTTCTTTTTCAATTTTCGCTAAGTCTTCACCTGTCCAATAGATATTGTTATCAATAGGTTCTTCTTCTTTTTTCTTAAATAGACCTTTTAAACTATCCATTGCACGGCCAAAAATTGACTTAGGTTTTTGTTCATAATGCTCCATTACACTCTCATAAGAATGATATCTGTTCATTGCTATTGTTTGTCCGATAACCTCTGCGTCTTTATTTAATGTTTTTGTGTTAACTTGGTCTGCTAATTTCAAATATGCTTCAGCGTTTCCAAAACCTTTACCTGTTTTATTTAATTTATTAATAAATTTCATCATATTAGGATCTTCATCCATCATTTTGAAGACTTTACCAATATTTGAAATTTCATTTTCATCATATTTATCTCTTTGTGCACCAAAGTAATAATTTGATTCAATAAATTTGCTACGTGCTTCAGCATTATCTTTTGTTGTTGTCTTATAAATTTCTGCTAAACTATCAGCATCTTTATTTGATACGCCGTGTCTTATAGTAATTCTTGCATCTAAAGTTTTAACTAATTCATTTGCTTCTTTTGAATAATGAGAAGTCAATTCAGCTCTACTAAATTTCCCAACTTCATCTATATTTAAAAACATTTTATTAATTTCGTTAGCATTGTTAGCCATATTTTTATCATAAGATTTAGCAGAAATTTTTTCATCTAATGTTTTAATAACATTTTTATCTTCTGCATTATGATGAATATGTGGTTGATATGCTTCATAATTTGTAAGATACTCTTCTCTGTTTGGAGAGTTAATTATATCCATGAAAATTCTTTTTGTTCTTTCTGTATTTCCAACATCTTTATTATTAACTCTAATGCCACTTATATCGTTATAAATTGAACCAGCCATACTGATTTTTTAGGATTATTTTCTAATTTTTCAAAAACTGTTTTTGTTTCTGCGAATGGAAGATTAATAGAATCCATAAATCTAAAATGTTCATCTGAAGGTTTTTCAACAACATCGAAAATTTTATCTACTAATTCAGGATTTTCTTTTTTACCTGCTTCTGCATAAAAGTTTGTTCTATTATATTTTTCTACCATCAAAGCATAAAAATCTGTTTTTCTTTTAGTATTACCATTCAATTTCTTTTGGACATCTTGAGCATCTTTACCTAAAACATCAGCAGCCCAACCAGTCATTTCTTTAAATTCTTTTTTGGCTTGTTTTGACAACATCATTTTACGTAAAGATTTTGCTAAATTTTCCATACCTGTAAAATTAACATTTTGTGATTGTTGGTAATTTGATTGAATATTTGATTGCAAGTTGTTTGATTTAACTTGATTTCTTCTCGCCATAACAGCAGTTTGTTGTAAATTGTTGTAATTAGTTGATATATTCATGCTTATTTTCCCTTTTTCACATGGTCTAAAACTCCTAAAAATAGATTTTGCTACTTTTTATAAAAAAAATAAGTAGAATTTTAACAAAAGTTTAAAATGTAAAATGTTATTTCAAAAAATAAAAGAATTTTTGCATGCTAAGTATTGTTATATTAAAATTTGTATATGGAATCACACGAAGTTGAAAATATATGGCAAGAAGTTAAAGAGGAACTTTTAAAAAATGTTCCTGAATCATCTTACCCTTGGATAAATTCACTTGAACCAACAGGTTATGCTGGTGGAGTTTTCACCGTTGTTACAGCATTATCAATGGCAATCAGTGTAATAAGAAAATCTCATTTGAAAGAAATTCAAGATATTTTCAAAAAAGTGACAGGACATGACGTCGATTTTGAAATTGTTTTAGATAAAGATACAACCAACGCAATTAAAAAAGAAAAGAAGAAACAACAAGCAAAAATTGAACAAAAAAAATTATCAACACAGAGTGAAAAACCAATGGGTAATTTATCTCAAATGCATTCTAGTGCAAATCTAAACTTAAAATATAAATTTGAAAATTTTGTCATTGGTGAAAACAGTAAAACTGCATACGCAATCGCAAAACTCGTTGCAGAACACCCTGCAGAAAAATATAATCCATTATTTATATACGGTGGTTCTGGTCTTGGTAAAACACATTTGATGCAAGCAATCGGGCATTACGCAATGTTTAACCTTTCTAGAACAAAAGTTAAATATATCAAAACTCAAGATTATGTTAATCAATATATCAACAATCTTCGTGGAAAAGATAAAACTGATTTAATGATAAAATTTAGACAGAAATTTAGAAATGTTGATATTCTATTAATTGATGATATTCAATTTATTGAATCAAAAACAAAATGTATGGAAGAATTATTCTACACATTTGAAACATTACAACAACTAAATAAGCAAATTGTCATCACATCTGATAGATTACCTAAAGATATTCCAACCTTGCCAGATAGATTACGTACACGTTTTGAAATGGGTATTGTTGTAGATATTAAACCACCATCATTAGAAACTAGAATAAACATTCTAAAAAAATGGTCAGATGATTTAAGACTTGATATTAAAGATGATGTCTTTGATTTTATTGCACAAAATTTCAGCAATAATGTTAGAGAACTTGAAGGTGCGTTTAACAAAGTTACAGCAATTGCTGATATTGAAAATGCCAATATAACACTAGATTTCGTACAAAATGTACTAAAAAGTGAAACGCAATCAAAACGTATAACAATAAATAATATCGCTCAAACAGTTGCAGAATATTACAACCTAACTGTTGACAACTTAAAAAGTCCTGCACGTTCACAAAATATTACAGAAGCAAGAAGATATACAATATATTTAGCACGTGAAATGACTAAAATGAGTTATGAAGAAATTGCTAAATTCTTACAAAAGAAACACCCTACAATGCTTTATTCATACGAAAAAATGGTTGAAGAAGCAGATAAGAAAAAAGAAGTTAAAGAAACTATTCGAGAATTAAAACAGGCAATTAAGTGTAATGCAATATAAAAAACTCTTTTAATATCTTGAATTTTCTGCTATAATCAACTCAATACATAGTGTGGAGTTCAAAATGCAAAGATTTATTGGTCTAATTGGTATTGTAGTTATTCTAGCAATTGCTTATTTGCTATCTACAGACAGAAAAAAAATTAATTTTAAAACAGTAGGTACAGGCTTTTTATTACAAATAGCACTTGCCTTATTTATTTTCAAAGTTCCGTTGGGACAATTCTTATTTTTACAAATAGGAAAGTTTATTGAAAAACTATTACATTTTGCTATTCAAGGTGGACAAATCGTATTTGGTGGTTTGTTGGAAACACCTTTTGAAAACGCATTCTGTCATGGTTCTCATATTTTCACATTACAACTAATTTGCTCAAGTATCTTTATGATGATTCTTGTAAACATTCTATATTATTACGGAATAATGCAAAAAGTTGTTGCTGTTCTTGGTAAAGCAATGAACAAACTAATGAAAGTATCAGGTGCAGAAGCATTATGTTCTGTTGCAAACTCTTTTGTTGGACAAATAGTTGCACAAATTATGATTAAACCATACTTGAAAGATTTGACACGTTCAGAACTTTTAACTTGTATGGCTGGTAGTATGGCTTGTATTTCAGGTGCTATAATGCCTATTTACATTGGAATGGGTATTCCTGCAGTATATGTTTTGGCATCATCTGTTATGGCGGCTCCTGGTGTATTTGTTCTAACAAAAATTATGTATCCAGAAGATGGTAAGCCAAAAACTGGTGAACATATTGATTTACAAGTAGAAAGAACTCATGTAAATGTTATTGATTCAATTTCTGCAGGTGCTTCTGACGGTATGAAAGTTGGTATCAGTGTATCTGCAATGATTATTGCATTAGTTGCACTTGTTGCAATGATTGATTGGATTTTAGGTGGTGTGGGTTCATTCTTATACAACACTCTTCATATCGGTCTTGCTTGGTTGCCAAACCTTTCATTAAAATTTATTCTAGGTAAAATATTCTCAGTATTAGCACTTGTAATGGGTGTACCAATGAAAGATATTACAACTGTTGGTGGACTTATGGGTGAAAAAATTGTTCTTAATGAAATGGTTGCATACTTAGATTTGACAAATATTAAACATTTAATATCTGAAAAAGCATTTTTAATCGCAAGTTTCGCTTTATGTAGTTTCGGTAATATTGGTTCTATCGCAATCCAAATTGCTGGTATTGGTGAACTTGCACCAGAACAAAGAAAAAATCTTGCAGAACTTGGTGTAAGAGCATTGATTTGTGGTACTCTTACTTGTTATATGTCTGCAACAATCGCTGGTATTTTATTCTAAAATAAAACATAAATTAAACACAAAAAAGACCTTGAAGAATTCAAGGTCTTTTTATTATAAATTATCACAATTTATTTTAATCATTTTTTGTTTCTAGATATTTTTTTTCAGAACAAATTAATTCTGCAAGTTCTTCCTCTGTTGGTAAAACTGTTTTATATTTACTTGCAAATATTTGTTGACTTTCTTGCAAAATAGAATATTTAACCATTGTTTCAGATTTATCTGTACACATAATAATACCTAATGTAGGATTATCATCATTACCACGTTTTAATTTATCAAACATTCTCACATACATATCCATTTGTCCAATATCAGCATGAGTCAATTTCGAAGTTTTCAAATCAATAATTACAAAACATTTTAAGATGTAATTATAAAAGACTAAATCTATATAAAAATGTTCATTTCCGGTACTAATCCTAAATTGTCTTGCAACAAACGAAAATCCCTTACCTAATTCTAATAAAAATTTCTGTAAATTAGTAATTATAGCATTCTCTAATGTACTTTCTTTACCTTCAATATTTTCAGGTAAATTTAAAAATTCTAATACATACGGATCTTTTATAAATTCTTTTGTATCTATTGCGACTGGTAAACAATTTAATTCTGTATTTTCTTGTGTTGATACCAAACGTTTATAATATCCGCTCTTAATATTTCGTTCAAGTTGTCGATATGACCAATTCTGATTAGATGATTCCTTTAAATAAAACCCTCTTTCTTTCTTTTGAATTTATTCTTAAAATACGAGTAATATTAGACCATTTTGAATTCGCTAGACACTGTCTGTCGAATTTCGGAAATGCAATATAAAAAGTACGCATATTTTTTAAATTTGCCTCAGAAAAACCTTTACCAAAATTATATGTCAAATTCTTTGATAATGTTTCTAACAACTTAGAACCATATTTTGAACGTGATTCACCATTCTGTTCTTCTTCAACTATACGATGACCAATTTCCCAATATGTTTCTACCATTGCAGAATTAACAATGTTATACGTTTTAACACGTGCATTTTCAAGTATTTTTGCAAGATCATTATATATTTTTGAAATATAATTTAAGAAATTATTTCAAATATGGCATAAGTTTTGCTTTGTACAAATTGATGTCAGTGACTGCAACACGTTTTGGAATGTAATCTACAGCTAAATTTTCTGCAATTTGTTTAATATTATTACAACCGGAAGAAATGATAATTTTTGTATTAACATATTTTTTAAATGTTCTAACTTGTTCAACAAACCATTCACCAGCATACTTTGGTGCAAAATCTTCTTCCATTTGTAAATCTGTCACAATCAAATCATAAGGTATTTCAGCATTACTCATAAGGAAATTATAGCCATCACGAGCAGATTGTGCCATATCTATTGCATAATTATCATTATTAATTTCTATAAAAATCTCTTCTATTGTATTTTGATGAAAAGTTAACCAAGATGAACTATCATCAACTATCAAAATTTTCTTCATAATAAAAACCTATTTTCTTAATCTTGATGCATCTTTTAAATATACAAACTTCGGTTCAAAACTATCTTCACAATTCAGTACTATCAAAATTCTTAAACATTTTTCCAAAGAATTTGGCACATCTAATTCGTGAAAACACATCATTGCGACCTTATCCCAACCACATTCACATCTTGCGAATTTTGCTGGAAATTCTGCATTCAAGTCAGGTGTTAAAGTAAAAATTACATGAGAAATCATTTCTGGTTTAATATCATTTTGCTTTACAAGTTCAGTAATCAATTCGATTGTTGCAGAATGAATACTTTCAACCGTATTTTCATCAACAGTAATCGCACCTCTAATACCCTTACTTAGCATTTCGAACTCCGTTATACCAATCTTTTGCAGACATTTCACCTTTACCCTCAGGTTTTACTCTTGTTAATTTAACAATACCATCACCTGTAAGCATAAGTACACCATCTTTGACTGCTTTAATTATTTCACCAATTTTTTGTGAGTCACATTGACAAGACTCATCTGTAACAACTTCTGTTTTTAATACTTTTATAATCTTGTCATTAAATTTAAAATAAGCACTTGGTGATTTATAAATACCTCTAACTAAGTTATGAATATCACGAGCAGATTTTGACCAATCAATTAGTGTTTCTTCCTTAGTTAATTTATTAGCCATACAAACACCGTCTTCACATTGAGGAATTGGAGTTAATTTTTGCTCATAAATACCTATTAATGTTTTTTCTAGAAGTTCAGGTGAATCTATTGCTATCTTTTCCCATAAATCTTCACAAGTCATATCATCAGGAATTTGAATTGTTTCTTTCATACAAACATCACCACAATCAAGTCCCAATTCTGTAATCATTGTACAAATACCAGTTTCTTTTTCACCATTAATAATTACACGTTGAATAGGATTTGCACCACGATATTTTGGCAATAATGATGCGTGAAGATTTATTGTTTCAAATTTAGGAACATCTAAAACTTCTTGTGATAGAATTTGCCCAAACGCAAATGTCACAAAAAAATCTGGTTCATATTCACGCAAAGCTTCAATTATATCCGGTTCTTTACGAATAGATTTAGGTTGATAAACAGGTAAATTATGCTGTATTGCAAATTCTTTAATAGGTGACATTCTTAACTTTTTACCACGACCAGCAGGCTTATCAGGTTGAGTAACAACTGCCATAACATCTATTCTATCTGAATTATATAAATATTCTAATGATTTTAACCCAATATCAGGAGTTGCGAAATAAACTATTTTAATTTTATTTGTCATTATCTAAAGCCTCTTGTAATTCTGGCTCATCAAGAAGTTTTTCTACTTCAACAGGTGGCAATTCATGTTGTTTCAATACTTCATCTGTTTCAAATCTATTTACTGTATGATCAATAAATAATACACCATCTAAATGGTCATTTTCGTGTTGAATGCATCTTGCTAACAATGTACCATCTTTTGCTTCTAAAACGAACGGTTTACCATTTCTATCAATCGCTTTAACCATAACATTTTTATAACGTCTAACATTTGTATATGCTTCTGGAAAACTTAAACAACCTTCTTGAGAAAGCACAGCACCTGATTTTTTAATAATCTTAGGATTAATAAAAACCATAGGTCTTAATGGTTCATCACCTGTCGAAACATCAATAACAAACAATCTCAAATTAACACCAATTTGTGGTGCAGCAAGACCAACACCATTATTCATATACATCGTATCAAACATATCTTGAATAAGTGTTTTTATTTTTGATGAAACTTTGTGTACTTCTTTTGATTTTTCTCTTAATGACGGTGTTCCGTATTTTAAAATTTTTTTAATTGCCATGTCTAAACCTTTATAACTCTCATTATAAATATTAAACTATAATTTAAGGCTAAATTCAATAATTTTATTCAGCGTTTTTCTTACGTCCAATTTTAATTTTTTTCAAATGTTGTTCAAACGCTCTATACCATGCCAATTTTTGTTGGAATAAAGTTTCATAGCCCTCAAATTTTGCTTGAGAAATATTATAACTTTGATTATCACAAAGTTCTTCTAATTTTTTAGCTAAAAATTCAGCATATTCCTTACGATTAACTTTGCTATCAGTCAATTCAATATGCTCTCCAAATTCAACCCAAACTTCTGGTCGATTATCTCTTAAAAATACATAATCAACTGCGATAGGAATTAAATTAACTTTACCATACGCCTTTGCTGCTTTTTCAGCAATATATGATACACCAGATTGGAATTCAATAGGTCTATAATTTGGTGGTTTAATAATTCCTTGAGGATAAATATACAAAATATTATTCAAATCTTTCAAAACTCTAACTGAATACTTTAATGCTTCCATAGATGCTTGAGGAGATTTTTTATTTACACTAAACGCTCCACCACGTCTAAGTAATGGAAATCTGTTTAATTCTTCTACCATCAAACGTATTTCTTTTTTACAAATACGATTACAAATATTGTAACCTACAATTCCATCCCACCAATTGTTATGTGGTGCAAAAAATATAGTAGGCACTTTATCATCTCGATTTAAAAAGTTTTCATAACCTTTATAACGAAATGCACAAAATCTATCTTCTAGCATATTATAGAAAAATCTATCAGCAACCCATAACCAAAATGGTGATGTTCTAGCAGGTCTAAATTTTTCATTTTT
This sequence comes from Cyanobacteriota bacterium, assembly GCA_050873965.1. Classification (GTDB taxonomy): domain Bacteria; phylum Cyanobacteriota; class Vampirovibrionia; order Gastranaerophilales; family Gastranaerophilaceae; genus UBA2883. The sequence goes on from JBNMJS010000004.1 coordinate 22,904, forward strand.
ATGTCTTAATTTTGTAGGTGGTACTTCACTATATAATTCTTGTAAATTTGTCATACCCCTATCATATCATCTTTATAACCATTTTGTGAATAGACAAAAGTGTAATATTACTTTTTTTAACAAAAAATTATTAAATATCAAATATATATCGTATTCTAAAATAATAAATAATATGCTAGAATAATCCAGTACGATACATATATGTAACTTATCTTATGACAATGAATTTTGATAATAGTAAAGATGACAATATCTTATCAGGTCAAGAATCAATCTTTGAAGATTCCGAAGTATCTGCATTAAGAGATAGTAACAAATATTTAGACGAAACAAAAAGTCTTGAAGGTTTTCAAGATAATAGTATTGTATCAAAATTCTTTAATGCTTTATCAAATGCACTAAATGAAGATGAAACGACAAAAAATAAAAAAAGATTACAAAAATATGCAGACAAAGTTTTTAAAGATAATGAAGATTTCATAAAATTACTGCACGATTTCGGTTGTATAATGATTTACAAAAAAGATAGCATTGAACTACAATGTGATAAATTTAAACTTAAAGGTAAAATCCTTATAGAATCAGATGGAACAATGTTGTTTGATGAAAATTCTCAAAGAATTTTATATAACATTTCTGAAATTATGAAACATTCTAACAATGTTGATAGCATTATAGACAATAACGAAGCAGAAGGTTTTTATCCTGTAGGAAATTTAGAAAAGAAAAAAGTAATCTATCAAGGCAAAGAAGTTGAAGCTTTTTGTGGAACACTTATGAATTCACTTGGTCAAACAAAACAAATATATTATTATAATAGTAAAGAAATCGTTCCTGATAATCAATAAAATACGTATTCAACCAAATAAACGATATTATAAATTAGGTTTAAAGACTGCATATTTTTATCCGTTATATTTCTTAATTATGTGTTGATTTTTAGACAAAAATCATTAAATCACCACATGTAAAGAAAAGAGAAGAGAAAGGATAAAATATGTCATCATCAATTAGTTCAATTAATTCAGCAAGTAATAGTGACTCTTCCATAAAGAAGTCTTATATATCTGATGCGACAAAACGTCAGTTGCAATCACTAGGTATTGATCCAACAACTGTATCATCAGAATCTCAAGCACAATCAATTATTAATGCTAAAAAAGCAGAAAAGAGTTTCCAAGATTCATTAACAACAAAAACTCAATCAACTGATAAAACAACACAAAAAACAGAATCATCTGAATCTTCATTGATTTCAGAAGCAAAATCATTAGCAGAAGAACTTGGTGTAAGTGTTTCTTCTGATGATACATTTGATGATATTACTGCTGCAATTTCAGATGCTATTGAAAAACTTATGGATAAATCAGCAAATGATCCACAGGCACTTCAACAAATACAAATTTATAAGACACGTCTATCACAATTGAACAATCAATATTCAGACGTATCAACATCAAACTCTAATATATATAGTGCAATGAGTGCTCAAGCAGCAAACACAAGATATATGTTAGGTTTATAAACTATAATTATCAAATCAACAACGAACTAAAAAGGCAGATTATAAAATCAGCCTTTAAATTTTATTAACCAACAAGTTTTTTCAAATAGTTAGGAAGTGCAAACCTTGCATTGTGGTAATCTTTATTATAAATCTTGCAAGAATTTGTAATATCTTCTTCTCTATCATCTGCATAATATGATAATGGTTCTACATCAACTGAGCAGAATGCCCAAGCCCAATATCCACCTGGATATGTTGGTATAGGTGAAGTGAATGTTGAACAAATTGGAAAAACTTTTTTCAAAAGTTTATACATCTTTTCAATTGCATCTGATTGAGCAACTGGTGATTCAGATTGAGCACATAAGATACCACCTTTTTTAAGTGCTTTTCTTACATTTGAATAAAATTCTTCAGTAAATAATCCTTCACCAGGTCCCATTGGATCAGTTGAATCAATCAAAATAATATCATATTCATCTTCTTTATCTTTAATAAATTCGATAGCATCTTCAACTTTTATTTCAACTTTTGGATTATCAAGTTCGCAAGAAATAGTTGGTAAATATTTCTTACAAGCATCAATGACCATACCATCAATTTCACATAAAACAACTTTTTCAACAGTTTTATGTTTTAAAACTTCACGGATAGTACCACCATCACCACCACCAATTACTAAAACAGATTTTGGTGCTTTGTGATGCATCATAGGGATATGAGAAATCATTTCATGATAATAAAATTCATCGCCCTCTGTACACATCATCAAATCATCTAATGTCAAAAATTTGCCTAATGTAGAATCAGAATCAATGATTTCAACTTTTTGAAATTCTGATTGTTCAGAAAAAAGTGTTGCTTTTTTCTTAATTGCTATTCCAAATCCCTCTGGTGTAATTTCTTTATAGAATTCTGTCATAATTTTATATCTCCTGATAATATATGTATATGCAAGTGGAATACTTCCTGACCTGCTTCTTTTCCTGTATTTATAACTGTTCTGTATGATTTAATACCTAATTTTTTAGTAACAGTTTTAACTGTCATCATTAATTTTCCTAATAATGCTTCATCATCACATTCATTAAGTGATTCAACATGAACTTTTGGTACAACTAACATGTGTATATTGGCTTTTGGATTAATGTCATTGAATACTACAGAATATTCATCTTCATAAACAAACTCTGTACCAAAATCGCCATTGATAATTTTACAAAAAATACAATCGCTCATATTTTCTCCTTTAATTTATCACTCTTATTTAAACCTTATCTCATCTTAATTCAAAAGAATAGCATTGTAAATGATTACTTGATATGTATCAAATACAATGTTGCTAGTGAGAAATATACAAACAAACCAACAACATCAATAGTTGTAGCAATTACTGGACCTGATGCAATCGCTGGATCGATTTTGATTTTTTTCAACACAAATGGTGTACAAGTACCAATAAGGGTTGCACACATCATATTTATCATCATTGATAAACCTACAACAACCCCCAAACCTATAGAATGTTGCCAACCCCAAGTAACAACTGAAACTAGAACACCAAACAAAATACCAATTAACAGACCAATTGCTGTTTCTCTCATCATGTGGTGAACGGCAGATTTCAAAGAAATTTGACCAGTTGATAAACCACGAACAATCAAAGTAATACTTTGTGTTCCGATATTACCACCTAAACCTGCTAACAATGGCATAAATATTGCAATAATAGGAAATGCGTGTAAAGTTGCATCAAAATGATTAGCAACATTTACTGCAACAAATTCACCAATCAATGTAATAAATAACCAAGGTGTACGTGCTTTCACTGCGTGTAACAAACGACCTGTAATAATATCGTCTTCATCTTCAACCATATCAGTTGCGATACCAGAAGATGTATAGATTTCATCGGTTGTTTCTTCTTCAACAATATCTTGAGCATCGTCCCAAGTAACAATACCTTTAAGTCTGTTATATAAATCAACAACAGGTAAAGCATTGAATTGATATTTCATAAACTCATCGGCAATATAATCTTGTCTATCATCAACATGAAGTTTAACAAGGTCACGAGTCATGATTTCTGTAATCTTTTTTCTAATAGGAGAAGTTAGTAATTTTCTTAAAGATGCAACTCCTAAAAGGTGATTTTGTTTATCTACAACATAAACATAATACAAATCTAAGTTATCTTTTTCAGCTTTGATACGAATTGTATCAAGAACATCTTTTACATCTGAATCAGCACTAACAGTAAGTACAACAGGGTTCATGATACCACCGGCAGATTCTTCATTATACGTTAAAAGTTCTCTAACCTCAGATGAGAATTTGTGTGGCAATTTGTCTAGATAAGATTCAGATTCATCTTCTTCCATATCACCAAGTACGTCGGCAGCTTCATCGTGAGGCATCTTTGCAATCAAACGAGATGCAAGTTCTTCGTCAATTTCACCCAATAACTCAACTTGTAATTGTGCAGGTAAATATTCAAGTAAGTCAGATGCTTTTTCTTCTTCCAACTGTTTAAAACAAGCCAAACGCTCTTGTGGAGTAAGTTCTATAAAAATGTCCACCAAATCGGCAGCGTGAAATCCGTCGAGAGTTTCTTTTAACTGTTTTGAATTCTCGTCGTCGATTATTTCACGTATGCGTTCTACTATACTTTGAATATTTATCATACCTGAATTATACAATAAACTTTAGTAATATAAAATAGTGAAAAATTAAATTTTATTTTTGTAATATTAAAATTTTTTATCTCATTCATTTGTACTATTCTTTGATGTAAACACCTTTCTAATATTGTGTAAAAGCCAAATTAGGCTTATAATTAAGACAATAAGAATGAATAATAAGTACTCAAAATATATATATTTTTTTACAATTTTTTATACAATTTGGCTAATAATTTTACCTTTAGGAATTAGATTATGCGCCAACCCTGTTTTGACGTATATATATGAGCAAACAGGTATCAATATTAAAGTATCTAAACCACAAGTTATTACTAGTGTTATTCCACATTTGAAAGTTAAAGCAAATGATATTCAATTGTTGAATAAAGACGGTTCAAAAGCGTTAGAATTAAAAAATCCAAACCTAAATATTAGGATTTTGCCATTGCTTATTGGACGTATTCATATCAATAGTTTTGAATCAAAATATATTTTTTCTGATTTGAAATTTAATGAAAAATTGTATCTTGGCGATTATCCGATTGAAATTAAAGACCAAAATATACAACCAACAATTGATAGAATTAAAATAAAAAAATATGAAATTAATCTGACTGAAAGTAATAAAAAATACGCATTAAATGGTGATGATACGTATTTTAAAACAGGTAAAAAAACTTTTATATTCCATACATTGATGAATTGTATCGCAGATAATTATACATCATCTGCTAAATTTGATATAAATTTCCCTAAAAATAAGAATTTATCAAAAACAAAATTTGATATATCTTTGAATAATTTTAACCTAGCACCGTTTTCTGATATTGTATCAAGATTTGTTTATAAAGATATTTCAAGTATAGATGGTGTTATTGATTTTAATTCTAATAGCAATAATTTATCTTCAACTTTGACAGGGCTTAAAATTATTTTCAAAGATAAATATAAATCTATGATATTTCCAGATAAACTTTATTTAACTTCTGATTATAGAATAGGTAAAGAATCTGTATCTATTGATAGATGTAAAGTCTTTGCGAAAGGATTGAGTGCAAATCTATCAGGTGAAATTTTAGATATATTCTCAAAAACTCCATATCTTGATTTGAAAACAAATATTGGTAAATCTGATTTGAGAATAGGGGCATTATTGTTGCCACCAATTATTACGCCTGATATAAATATCCCAAAACTTAAAGAATATCCATTCTATGGTTCGATTTCTGGTGATATGAAGATTAAGGGTAAATTACCTGAACCTGAAATTTTTGGTGGTATAAAGGTTTCTGATGGCATAATGATTCATCCTATACCTGATACAACACAAGGAGCAAATATTAATATCAATTTTGAAGGGAAAAAACTATTGCTTGATGTTGTTGTCCCAGCAGGTGGTAGAGAAATTGTTTATGTTACAGGTGATATTTTAATCTATGGTGATAAATATGCTCATTTAAAAGTTAAAAGTTCTTCTTCAGTAAACTTAAATGTTGCTGAACAAGTTCTTAATCCATTGCATGAAATATTATGTTTCTTGATAGGCCCAGTTCCAATAATGGATATTGAGGGACGTGGTAATGTTGATATAAAAATTGTTGGTACAAAGTTAGATCCACATATTTGGGGTGATTTTAATTTTGTTCATACTGATGCAAGATTTCTTGATGTTCATAATTTAACTTTGAAAAATGCAGAAGGAAATTTGAATTTTAATAACCAAAATGCACATTTTATAAATAGAACTGGAACTCTTCACGGTCAACCTATTACTATAGATGGTGTATGTACTTTGTTTGGTGATTTAGATTTCAATGTAACTGCGAACAAACAAAATCTTAATGATTTGATTATTACACTTACAACTTCACCAATGTTAAAAGACTTGAAATCACTTGTGCCTCCATTATCTGATGTGAAAGGTAAATCTGATTTCTATCTTAATTTAAAAGGTAAAATTTTAGATATTAATGATTTACAAATGAATAAAAATATTTTTCCTAAAGGTTATATGAAACTTTTAGGAAATGATATGAAATTACACGGTTTGTCATTGAAAAATGTTAAAGGTGTAATAGATTATGATAGAGCAAATTGCAAATTTAATTTAGAAAGTTATGTATCTTCTACATCAAAAGCATTGTGTAAAGGTTCAATAAAAGACGGTATAGCAGATATATTGATAGATGCACCAAAGATTTTGGTTAATGAGTTTGAACCAGAAAAATTGAGATACCTTGATGAATTATATATCAAATTACATGCTAAATATAAAGGTAAAATTGATAATATTCAAATCAATGGTATTGATTCTAATATTGAAGTTATAAAAGATTCTAAACCTGTTAAGAATGGAAAAATATTGTCAGGAAAGATAACATTGAAGCATTCTAATTTGAATATTTCAAATGTTCGAGGTGTTATAAAACAAAATCCATTTTATTTGAATTTGTCAGTTAAAAATTTAGGTACAAAAAGGTTAAACTTGTTAAGAGCAAGGTTTAATGGTGATTTTAACTGCAAAGATTTTGATTTATCAACAGTAAATTATATTAAGAAAGCGAATATTTTACCTTATAATTTGCAAAAAGAATTAAATAAAATAAATGTAGTATATGGCAATGCTACAGTTAATGCTAAAATTAGAAATAATCATCTAAATTCTGTATTAAATATGGATACAGTTAATTTTGATTATTCAGTTTATGAAGATTCGCATAAAGAAATTGTTACTGTTCCAATAAAATTGATAAATGGTCAGCTTATCGTAAAAAATGATAAACTATATTTACATAAATTAAATTGTTTGATTGATAATATGCCATTGTTATTATTTGGACAAGTTGATAATATTTACCGTAATCCAAAATATAATATTCATATTAATTCAAAACTTGTACAAAGAGTTTTTGATAAATATTGGAATTCTCATAATATTTATCCAATCAAAATGAATGGTGATATATTATATTCTTCACTAATTTTTGGTGATAAAAATAACACTCATATAAAATCAGATATTCGTATAGAAGAAAATTCAAGTATATATTATATGGGAGCAGTAGTTGGTGATTCTTTAAATCCGATTACAGTTAATCTCGATGCAGAGATGAATAAAGAGGGAAAAATTAAGTTACATAAATTTAAATATAACAAACTTATTGCTTCACAAAATAATAGACAGAATGTTTTACCATTATTATCAATAAATGGTGAAATTAAAAAAATGGGTAAAATATTGGCATTTAAAGATTTGATTGTTAAAACTGAAAATCCTGCAAATGCGAATTTCTTCAATATTATTTTCAAAAAACCTACTATTAAACAGGGTAGTTTTGTATCAGATTTAAAAATTAATGGTACATCAAGCCGTCCTAAGATTGTTGGTAAGTTTGATGTAAGTAATATGGAAATGCCATATTTGAATACTACAATAAAAGATTTGGCATTAGATTTTAGACCTGATGTAATAAAAGTGACAACAAAAGGTGAAGTATTATCAAACTATATAATGGTGAATGCTAATGTGAAAAATAATTTAACTCCACCATATAGAATTACTGGTGCAGATATATATATCAATGATTTTGACGTCAATCATTCAATTAATCAGTTGAAGCAAATGGAATTGAACGGCTTGTCATCTGCGATTTCTCCAGATGCTGATGCTAATGCTGATTTGTTAAATACATTAGTGTTTGATAATGTGAAGATTCGAGCAGGTAATGTTCGTATAAAGAATATCAAAGCGTCAAACCTTGAAGCAGTATGTTCTTTGAATGATAGAATGCAAATGGCTGTCGAGTCATTTAAATTTAATATGGCAAGTGGAACAATAACTGGTAAAGTTGGTTATAATATTTTGAACAATTTCATGAAGATGGAATTGAATGCAAAAGCAGTTAATGCGAATGCTTTAACAATTGCGTTGTTTGACTTACCTAACCAAATTTATGGTTCATTAACAGGTCATATAGAATTGAGTTGTAATGCAACAAATGATAAAACAAAAATGGAAACCTTGAACGGATATGGAAACTTCCGAGTAACGAACGGTCGTATGCCAAAATTGGGTTCACTAGAATACTTGTTGAAAGCAGGTAATTTAATTAAAGGTGGTATAACTGGTATTTCAATGAATAGTATTATTGATATTATTACTCCAATGAAGACTGGTGAATTTTCTAGTATCAATGGTAACTTACGTATAAAAGATGGTATTGCAAAAACAATCGAAATACATTCTCATGGTAAAGATTTAAGTCTTTATATAACAGGTAGATTGAATTTTAATACCCAAGTTGCAGATATGAGAGTGTTTGGACAAATTTCAAGAAAAATATCAACTGTGTTGGGTGCTGCTGGTAATATTTCTTTGAATACTTTGTTTAACAAAATCCCTGGTGTTAGACTCGATAGTGATAGTTCATTTATAAATGATTTGAATAAAATTCCAGGAATAGAATTGTCTGATAAAGCATCTAGAAAATTTATGGTTGAAATCTTGGGTGATATTAATGGCGAAGATTTCGTTAAGAGTTTCCGTTGGATAAATTAGAGTAGAATAAAATAATGATGGTTCATTACGTTAAGGTTGAATTATTATTTATAGTGAGTATATGTATTTTATTTATTTTAATTCTTCAACAATGGATAAAACTTTTTCTTTAAAACTTTCGTAATCCTCATTATTTGTGATTATATAATCCCAATCTTTAATATCATCTAAGCCGACTTCTGTAATATCGTTTTCTCCAACAAGTGTGCCACGTTTTGCACGTGTATCTCTATCTGCTTCAATTCTAATTGTTATTGCACCTGCATTTTTGAAAACTTCATATTCATGTGGAACTCTTACGTCTGTTACCATAATATTTCCATCTGATGAAATAATTTTGTTTAGCCAATAATCAGGTGATTGACTTCTGCCCCAATTACCTAATTCTATCAATCCTGCTCTATATTGTGCTTTGTTTTTTTCTATTTCGTCATAAGTTAGATTATGTTTTTTGCCATATTCAATTTTGATTATGTCACCCATTGCACATCTGTGAAAATCTGGCATGTATTCAAGCATTATTTTTGCTGCTGTGTCTTTACCAGAATATTGTTTACCTGAAAATATTATAATTTTATCTGCCATATCTAACCTCTTTATGCTTATACTAACATGGAGGATATGGAAAAATCTATCAAATAATAACTTTTTTTAAATTTATACAATTCTATTTGTATGCATACCTTTAAAATAGTTTTTAATATCAAAAAACATTGTTCTTAAAATTTTATCAATAGATTCTTTTGTGTTGTATGCAATGTGTGGAGTGATTATAACGTTATCAAATTCCATTAGTTTTTGAGAAATAAGAGCATTTTTTAAACATTCGCACGATGTATTGTGTAACTCTGTATCAATATCTTCATTACTAATCAAAAGTTCTTCGCATTCTAGTACGTCTAATGCTGCACCTTTTATTTTCCCAGATTTAATTGCAGTATATAATGCTTTAGTATCTACAAGTTCACCTCTTGCAGTATTTATTATGTACGAAGATTCTTTCATCATACTAAATTCTTGTGTTGATATTAAATGATGAAATTCTTTTTGATATGGAATATGTAATGTGATTATATCTGAATTTTTTAAAATATCGTTTAATGAAACATATTCTACAAATGAATTTATATTTTTATTTATTTTTAAATCATGAGCATAAATTTTCATACCTAATGTATGTGCGATTTCACAAACAGCACTACCGATTGAACCTGTACCAATTACTCCTAATATCAAATTAGAAATGTCATGTCCTTCATATTTTTCATAATCAATATGGCGATTTTTAACATCATTTGATGATTGTATAACATTTCTAATCATTGCTAAAGTTATACCGATAGTATATTGTGCAACTGATGTTCTACCATAATCACTTACATTTATAACTGCTATATTTTTCTTTCTGCATGCTTCTATATCAATATGGTTATATCCGGTGGAACGTGTTGCAATTATTTGTAAATTGTTGAATTGATTAAGTACTTTTTCTGTTATTTTGGAGGTTGTAAAAATACTCAGAATAACTGTTTCATTTCTTTCTTTTGTTGAAAGTTTTGTATTCTCGTTTAAATTTTCGTTTCTAAAAGTTATGTCGAAGTCTGATTCATTATTTGTTGTGAAAAAATTTTTTTCTGAACTACGAAAATCAAACATCAACATTTTTATCATTTTGTAATCTCCTATTTTTCGTAAGATTATATTATTTGATTAGATTTTTCTATTGTCTGATAAGGTTAGTGTTTGTAAAAAATAATTGTCGTTTTGTCTAATGTAAGTGGATAAGAAATATTTTAATGTATAAATGAAAGGAGTTTCTATGAAACATGATTTGATAATTAGAGAACCTGATTTATATTTTGAAAGTATTCATAATGAATTGAATAATTTTTTAAGGGATACAATTCTATCTCCAAGATTTTCTAATCCATTAAATATAAAAAAGACTTCGGTCTGGCGTCCAGCAATAGAAGTTAAACAAACAGATAAAGAATATAAGATTAAGGTCCAATTAGCAGGTGTAAAGAAAGAAGATATTGATGTTACATTGGATAGTGATTTTATGACTGTATCAGCTGTGATAGAAGAAGAAAAAGAAGAACAGGAGGAAAAAGAACAGAATCAAAAGTATCATACTTGTGAATTTAGGTATGGGAAGTATCAAAGAACTATTTCATTCGACCAACCTATCAAAGCAAATGAAGGTAGAGCCGAATATAAAAATGGTGTATTAAAAATACAAGTCCCAAAACAACATATTGAAGAAATGAAGACAAGACATTTAGAGATAGAGTAGTACATTTCTACAAATTCTAATGACTTTAAAGATTTTGTCCGCAAGTATAATATACTTTTGCCGACGGCTAATATATAGCAAAAAGTTTTTGAAGTTGTTTAAAGAAAAAGCCGTAAATTAGTAGATTTCTAATCGGTGTAGTTATGTGTGAATTCTTTAAATTGTCTGTTAAACGACCACTCCGGTTACTATCGGATGAATGTGGTAGAGAGTGGCTTTGTCCACTCTCTTTTATAATTAATCTTTTTTAGACAATTTTTGAACATCATTTTTTATATCTTTGATTAATTGTTCAGAAACATCTTCCCATGTTTTTCTATCATGTTGTTTGATAATTTTTATTGATGGGTACCATTCTGTTTTCGTTGTGTTATCAAACCATCTCCAATCAGGAGCATGACATAATAATAAATACGTTTTAACTCCTAACGCACCTGCCAAGTGTGCTAGAGCCGTATCAATTGTTATCAAAATATCCAGATTTTTTAATGCTGCTGCAGTATCGTCAAAGTTTGATATATCCTCTGTAATATCTGTTATTTGAGGATATTTTGCACACATATCAAATATATCACCCATTTGGAATGAATAATATTTTGCATTTTCAATATTAAATAAATCTTTGAAATAGTATGGTGCATCAATTGTTCTATAAACTGCATCTCTTAAAGCCATACCTTTGGCTCTCCAACAAAGTCCAATTTTAACATTATCGTTATTGAAATATTTTTCTTTAAAAATATTTTCTTTTTCATTATTACTTATTAAATAATGTTCTTTTGCTGGAATATTATGGAAATTTTGATGTAATAAATATGGCAAATCCATAATTAGAGCAAATTTGTTGTATCGAATTGGTGTACCTTGTGAAACTATTTCTATATTGGGATATTTGTCTTGTGGGAAAGAATTTTGAAATAGTTCTGTTAATATTGAAGGTGCACTATAAATAACTTTTTTGAATTTTTTTGCAACAAATGGTAAATATCTTATGAATTGAATATTATCGCCAAAACCTTGTTCTGATGATACAAATAATACATCGTTAGGATAGTCTTTGCCGTCCCATAGGTGGTTTTTATTTCTGTAAGTTAATTGTAGTGAACTTTGTCTGTTACTATAGTATTTATAACCTAGTCTTAGTTTCTTTTGTGCCATATAGACGGAACCAAGCGTATAATTATAATCCATTGAAGAGGTATGTTTTAATGCAATAAGTTTTTTTAGATATTTTTCAGCACCAACAAAATCTTCACTTTGTTTGCAACAAACACCTAAGTTATAATATGCTTCAATAAATCCTAATTTTGTTGCTTTTAAAAAATATTTTTTTGCTTCTTCATAATCGTTATAAATTGTTTCATATAAAAATCCTAATGAGTTGTATGTTATAGGATTATTTGGATATTTTTTCTTTAACTCATTACAACATTCTATTGATTCTTTTTCCATTCCACAAACAACGTATATAAAGAATAGGCTTGCTAATGTAGATGCATTTTTAAATTTTTCTACTGCCATTTTGGCAATTCTGATTGCTTCTTCATATATGTCTAATTGTTTGTAGGCTTCAACGCATTTAGCATAGATTTCTTCAGTTTCTTCATATTTTGTTAGTTCTTCATATTGAATTGCAGCATCTTCATAATGTCCACATTGCATATTTATAGATGCTAAGAGTTTTAGTACTTCAACGCTTTTTTCTTTATCAAAAGAGTTTCGTATAAAATCGCATGCAGTTTCATAATTTTGCATTCCAATATAAAGAATACCAATTTCTTTTAATAATTCAGGGTTTGTTGAATCTTCTTCCAACAATTTATTGATAATAAGTTGTGCGTATTCATATTTTCCGTAATAAACACATTTTTGAGCGAGTTTAATACGTTTTGTTTCTACAAAATTCATGAGTTACTGTATTCCTTAATCTTTTCATATATTTTATCGGCTTCAATAAACCAATCTTGTCTATCAGTTTGTTTGAATAATTCTACTGATGAGTACCATTCGGTTTTTTTAGTATTTTTAAACCATCTCCAATCAGAACAATATGGAATTAGTAAGAATGATTTTATGCCTAATGCTCCTGCAAGATGCAGGCATGACGTGTCAGCCGAGATAAATAAATCAACATTTTTCATTGCTGAGGCTGTGTCATCAAATGTTTTTATTTCAGGTTTTAAATCAATCATTTGAGGATATTTTTCTATCGCATTAAAAATATCATCAAGTTGAAAAGAGTAGAATTGAACATTTTTTAAATCAAAAAACTTTTTAAAATAATCGATATTAATTGTTCGATTGATTGCTGCTCTCATTCCAGCACCACCTGCTCTCCAGCACATTCCAATTTTGAATTTGTCAGTATTGAAGAATTTTTCTCTAAAGTATTCAAACTTATCTTTGTTATACGTTAAATATCCGTTTGGATATGGAATATGGTCAAAATCCATATTTAGATAATATGGCACATCTGATGCTAATACATAGTAATCGTAATTTGATATATTAGTTAATTCATCATAAAATTCAATGTTTGGATATTTATCTTTTGGATAACTTCTTTTAAAGAGTTCTAAGCAGTTTGTTCGTGTTAAAATTTTTATTGTTTTGAATTTATCAGTTAAAAATGGTATGTATCTGATAAATTGTATATGGTCGCCATAACCTTGATCACAATAGAATAATAGAGTTTTATCGGTTTGTGTTTTACCATTCCATAGATTTTTTAGCGTTCTTATTTCTGGTGACTTTTCTCTTTTTTGAAAATATTCGTATCCTCTTTTTATATCTTTTTGTGTTAAATAAAGTGTTCCTAAAGATGCTTGAGAATATTCTTCTTGTGGAAGAAGTTCAATCATTTTTTTATAATTTTCTTCTGCTTTTTCGAATTGCCCAGTTTTTTGGTAACTAACAGCAAGATGATAATATGCTGATGGTGAACCGTTTTCTATTGCTGTTTTGTAGCATTCTTGAGCAAGTTCTTCATTGCAGTATGAAAATTCTTGCAGAGTTCCTGCAATAATCCATGCTGCTCCAGATTTAGGGAAAGATTGTATTGTTTTTGCACAGGTTTCTTCTGCTTTTTTAATTTCTCCAATATCCATGAAACTCTGAGTTAATCTTACCATTGCCGGTTCAGTATTAGGGTGTTTGCTATAAAATTTAAGAGCATAAGCATGTGAGAAATTATACATATTTAATTCTCGAAATGCTTGTATTATTTTGTCATAAATTTTAGGACTGTCTGCATCATATTTGAATAATTCTTCGTATAAAATAATTGAATCATCGAATTTGCGTAATTTGTATTTGCAAAAGGCTAATGATGCAATTGTTGGTGCAGATTTACGTTTGCTGTAGGCTTTTTCTAATATTTTTTCAGCGCCTTTGTATTTATGTTGTTTGATATAAAGTCTGCCTAAGAATGATTGTATAATGTCATCATTAGGTCTTTTGGCTAAAATTTCTAGGTATATTTTTTCTGCAGCAGCAAATTCTCTTTTTCTAACGAGCATGTTTGCATGTGCTAATAGTTTCGTATTAATCATAGTACTTCTTCATATCAAATTACTGCTTTATCGTACCATTTTTTCTGCACTTTCGTCAATCAACCTTATATTTGAATTTCATTAAAAAATAGTTAATTTTTTGCGTATTTTTCTAAATTTATATTATATTGATTATAGGAGAACATTATGGAATACAAAGACTACTATGAAATATTAGGTGTAAAACGTGATGCAACTGCTGCAGAAATAAAATCTGCATACAGAAAATTAGCACGTAAATTTCACCCAGATGTAAATAAAACAAAAGAAGCAGAATCTAAATTTAAAGATATAAATGAGGCTTATGAAGTTTTAGGCGATGACGCTAAACGTAAACGTTATGATAGTTTAGGTTCTAATTGGCAAGGTGGTTCAGAATATACACCACCACCAGGATTTGAAAACTTTAGTTTTAATTTTAATCAAGGTGGTGGTGCTCAAAGCTTTAACTTTGGTCAAGATGCCGGAGGATTTTCTGATTTCTTTAGTTCTTTGTTTGGTGACTTTATGGCTGGTGGTCAAACAAGAACTGCTGGTGGTTTTAATGGTTATGATTTTGGTAGAGGTAGAACTTCTCAGACTCAACAACGTCCACAAAAATCAGAGAAATTAGACATTATTAAAAATCTTGATATTACAGCAAAAGAATTATTTGAAGATAAACCGATTACTGTTAAATTTTCTGAATTAGAAAAATGTACTCAATGCCCACCAAACGGTTTTTGTACTCATTGTGGTGGTACTGGTTTTGTTAATAATTCATCTTCTGTAAAAATTAAGTTGCCTAAAAATGTCACAGAAGGTCAAAAGATTAAACTAAAAGGTAAAGGTCGTGTAGATTCTTACGGCAGACGTGGTGATATGTATTTGGTAGTTCATATCAAAGATGGTGAATATCAAATTGATGGAACAACTTTAATAAAAGAAGTTGAAATAACACCTACAGAAGCAGTTTTAGGTACACAAAAAGATATTGAAACATTACACGGCAAAATCAATATAAAAATTCCTAAAATGGTTTCATCAGGTCAAGCATTGAGATTAAAAGAACTCGGTTTACCTGACAAGAATGGTAAATATGGCGATTTGAAAGTTAAAATGAAAATTGTTATACCAAAAGATTTAACTTCTAAAGAAATCGATTTGTATAAACAACTTGCAGATTTAAGAAAATAATTTTGACTTAAATAAAAATTCTCAAAAAAAAAAGCCTTTCGCAAGGAAGGCTAAAACTTAGAATTAGGAAGGGAATTAGGGTATATAGGTTAAAATAAATTTTGTGTTCGATTTATTGATTTCTTAATATCGCTTACATATATATAAAGTATATACAAAACGTCCAATTTCAAGAGTGATTATTTTTGTTACAAAAGTTAATAATTGCTCTTGAATTGTTTTTATTTATAACATTTTGGACATTTTTTCTTTGCTAATTTATAATTAAATCATGGAGAAGTTGGAGTTTTTTAATAAATTTAATAACCCAGTATTGGTAGTAAATAACTCAACAATGAATGTTGAATATAGAAATAATGCGTTTAAACGTTATTTTGCTGATTTTACTACATTAAAAAAGTTTTCTCATAAATTGAATTGTGATATTTGTATGTTGGATTCAAGTGATTGGGAAACTCATTCTCCAATTATTCAAGCAATCCGTGCAAAAGAAAGTTTTGTTACTCATATTAGTTATCAAAATAAGAATAATGAATACAGTTATTATGATATAAATGCTATTAAACGTAGAAAGTACACAATTATATTTTTTACAGATGTTACTGCTAGTGTTAAATATGAAAAATTGTTAGAAGAAAAGAAATCTGTTGATTTGAAATGTCAATTATTAGATGAAGATATTAGAAGTTTGGAATCTATTAAACAAAAGGCACAATCTCAAGCAATTAAAATGGCATTAATCAATAAAATATCTAATATTATGAGAGAATCAATTGATATCTCTTCAATTATATTGCCAACATTAAAAGAATTATCTATTATTTTTGGTGCATTTAGAGCGTATTATGCAGAATATAGTAGAAATATTTTTAAAATAACAGAAACTCTTGATGAAGAAGAAAAAGGCATGGCGATTATGTTTGATTCTCTTGTTATGAGAAAGATTGGTGATAAAGAAATTTCTCATACTAGATGTTTGAAAGAGTTTATCTCTGCCAAACCATTTAAAGAATCGACTCAAAGAATAGTTGTTCCTATTTATCACATGAATGAGTTGTTGGGTGTTGTTGTTTTGGTATCTAGACAACGACGTGAAATGAATGAAGAAATTGATATATTAGAAAATATTTCTTCTCAATTGGGTACAGCGATTGTCCATGCCAAATTGTATAAAAAGAATTTGGAAACCGTGAAAGAATTAAAACGTACGTTGAAAGAATTGAATGATACACAATTGCAACTTATCAATTCTGAAAAAATGGCATCATTAGGTCAATTGATAGCAGGGGTTGCTCATGAAATTAACACTCCTATGGCTGCAATTAAATCAAATAATGAAATATTTACTAAATTGATTAAAAAGATTTCGGATGAAAAATTATTAACGCTATTGAATGATATAAATTCAACTGATAAAGAAGCTATTCAGAGAATTAATCAAATCGTTGTTTCATTGAAAAAATTTGTTAGACTTGATGAAGCAGAACTTCAAGAGGCTGATATTAATAAAGAATTAGACTTAACTCTTGATTTAATCAGGCATGAAACGAAACATAGAATAACTGTTGTGAAAAATTATGGTGATATTCCTATGATTAAGTGTTATCCGAACATGCTTAATCAAGTTTTTATGAACATATTGGTAAATGCGTGTCAAGCAATTGAAAAAGAGGGAACTATTACAATAACAACTTCTTATGCTGATAAAGCTTTGAAAATAGCCATAAAAGATACTGGTAAAGGTATTGAAGACGTAAACAAAATTTTTATGGCTGGTTATACAACAAAGGGTGTTGGTGTAGGAACAGGTTTGGGCTTGGCTATTTCATCTAAAATTGTAGCAAAACATAATGGAAAAATTGATGTAAAAAGTGAATTAAATGTTGGTAGTGAATTCATTATTACTATCCCTAGTGAGTAGGAAACCAATAAGAAATATTAAGAACAAAATTAAGCTATATGTGTGTTTTAGGCTTAATGTGATATTAACTTTAAGATAATCCTAACAAAATGATAACAGGGTAGAGCGAAAACCAAAAAAGTATGTTAAACTACTATTACTATAAAGTGTAATTTTTACCCTTGATAGGAAACGGAAATAAAAACTATATGAAAACAATCTTAACAAAAGTACATAATCAACAAAATTTTAGCAATTATTCAATAACTAAAGTTTTTATATAGTAGTAAGTGTGGAATATTAAATATTGTATGTCGGAGGTTATCTAAATGACAATATCTGTAATTGGTAAGAAAAAACAAGTTAAAAAATCTTTTGAAGAATTATTATCAGATTTAAAAACAAGTAGTTCAGAAAAGGTTAGATATAATGCAGCCCGTGTTTTAGGTGAAATGGGTGATTCAAATGCAGTTGAACCTTTGATAGACGTATTAAGAAATGATAAAAACGGTTCTGTTCGTTTGTATGCAGCTAGAGCATTAGGTGAATTAGGCGATTCAAAAGCAACTGAATACTTAATTGAATCCTTGAGAGAAGACAGAAACGTTGACGTAAGAGTGCGTGCTGCTCGTGCCTTAGGTCGTTTAGGTGGTAAAATCGTTGTAGAACCACTAGTTGAAGCATTGAATGATGAAAATCCGCAAGTTTGTATCACTGCGACAGATGCTTTAATTGAAATCGGTGACGTTGCTACAGATGCTTTGATGGGTTCATTAGACCACGAAAAAGTTAATGTAAGATGTGACGCTACTAGAGCTCTTGGTGAAATCGGCAATAAAAAAGCAGTTGATAAGATTATCAACATGTTGTATGACGAATGGGTTAACGTTAGAATTTATGCTGTTACTTCATTAGGAAAATTAAATGATACAAAAGCTGTTCCTGCACTAATCGAAGTTATGAAAAATCATAAAGAAAACGAATTAGTTAGAGCTGGTGCTGCTGCTGCATTAGGTGTACTTCGTGACCAAAGAGCTTTACTTCCATTAAGAGAATTGATTATGGAAGCTGAAGAACTTGGTGAATTAGAAGATACAGCTTTGAAATCTTTCAAAAAGATTATGGCTGCTAATTGGCAATCAATTCCAGGTGCTACAGCACAAAAAAAACCTGTTAATGCTCAATAATTAACAGAAAAATAAAACTTACCAAATTACAGACAGAGTGGAAATTTTCCACTCTGTTTTATTTTGTATGAAACTAATATATTAGTATTATTGAGTAAGGTTGAAAAATGAGTTATAATTATTAAAGTATAAATTAATGAGGAACGGTTATGAGTGAATTTAAGATAAAGTTTCGTGGTGTAAGAGGTAGTTATCCTGTTGCTGATGCAAATTATTTGAAATATGGTGGCAATACGTCTTGTGTTGAAATTAATGTTGGTGGACATTTAATCATATTAGATGCTGGTACAGGTTTAATTAATCTTGGTAGTGAACTTATGACTAAGTATATTGAATCAGGTTCAACTATTACTGAAAGGACACCTGTTAATGCTACTATTTTGATTAGTCATATTCATCAAGACCATATTTTAGGTATTCCGTTTTTTAAGCCAATGCATTTGGCATCAACAAAATTAAATTTGTTTGGTGGTGTTGCTCAAGATGAAAAATTGGAAACAGAACTTTCAAAACTTTTATTTACAAAAACATTCCCATTAGATTTAGGTGATATTGCTGCAGAATTAAAGATTCAAGATTTGAATGAAACAAATTATATTATTTTGAGAAAAGGTGAAAGTCCTATTGTTACTCGTGTATATGATTTTTATTCAAGTCAATGCAATGAAGATGATGTAATTATTTCTTGTTATAAGTCATTCGCACATCCACAAAATGGAGTTTTTGTTTATAAAATATATTATAAAGGTAAATCATTAGTTTATGCGACTGATAAGGAAAGTTATTCTGGTGGTGATAAGAAGTTGATTAAATTTGCAAGAAATTGTAATTTATTGATTCACGATGCACAATATACAACAGAAGATTATTTGAGTTTATATACACCAAAACAAGGTTTTGGACATTCAACTTATGACATGGCATTAGATGCTAAAAATCAAATCGGTGCAGAAAAATTGGTATTCTTCCATTTTGATCCATCTTATGATGACAAAAAATTAGATGAATTAGCATCAATGTACGAAAAAGAAGACGCTATAATGGCAAGAGAGGGCTTAGAAATAGACTTATTATGATTAAAAAGTGGTTAATAGCATTTTTATTATTTACCTCAATTGTATCAAGTGGTTATGTAAAGCCGGTTGTATCTGGTTCATTCCAAATTGATGCGACAAAAAATTCTGTACTTCATAACGCTGTTGGTTTGAGGTATTTAGAAGAAAGATGTTATTATGCTGCTGTTCAAGAGTTCAAGATTGCAATTAGTTTAAATCCAAATAGTCAATCTGCTGCTGTTGCATATAATAATTTGGGTAGAACATATATGCTTTTGGGATTTGCAACTCAGGCTCAAGATTGTTTTGAAAGAGCGATAAAGTTGTATGGTTTAAACTTTGAGTATTATAAGAATTTGGCAGATTGTTATAAAGCGTTGAGAATAGATAAGAAAAAATTGATAGAGTATAAAAAAGCGAGTGGTAATCCATTAAATAAGATTATGTTAGGTCTGTTATACGTAAATACAGGAAACAAACGTGCAGGTATAATTGAGTTAGATTCTTTCTGCATGTCAGAACCTGATTTAATTATTACTGGTGGTGTAAGAGCGTATTTAAGAGATTTGACTAATAATTAAATTTCTTTAATGAAAATATTTTTATTGAGTTGTGTTTACATAGAAGTTGTATAAACAAATGGAAGAAATTCTATTGTTTAGTATAGTTGAGTAAATTAGGCATAAAATTTATTTGGTGGAATTTGATTGTGTGATTATTTTTTTTAAGGAAGTTTTTTAGCAAAAATAGGCATGAAAAAATGTGCTTGGTGCGATTCGAACGTGCGACTTATCACTTAAAAGGAAGGACTCCGTTTGTGAGATTTAAAATGATTAAGTATCATTTTAAGATATAAACAGGTAGACAATTAAAATAATGGAATAAACAAATGGAGGAAGCTCTACCTGTTGAGCGTAGCTCAGCAAAAATAAGCATGAAAAAATGCGCTTGGCGCGATTCGAACGCGCGACCTATCCCTTAAAAGGGGAGTGCTCTACCTGCTGAGCTACAAGCGCAAATTTTCTATTAAGTTTTTACCTTTCGGCAAGTTCAAGTGTATCAAGAACATAATCGTAAGTCAACAAAATTTTTTCATAAAAATTTGTTTCTTATAAAATCTACATATCATTTACAGAAGAATCAAATTTTGGGGTGTAATTTCTTGAATTGCTACGTGGCTGTGCTTTGATACAATTGTCTAATTTGGGAGCATTATCATCAATTGTATCAATATTATCTTCTAGTTCTTTCTTATCTTTTGCTTTATTGTCTTTATATTCTTGATATGATTTTTTAACATTTTCGTATTTTGTTTGTATTTTTTCTGAAAATGTTGGTTTCTTTTCTTTATCTTCAACCTTTTCTTGTTTTTGAATAGGTTCTTTTTTAACTTTTTCTTGTTTTATTTTTTGAGGTTTATCAATTTTTTTAGTTTCTTTTTCTTTTTTTACAACTTCTTTTTCTGTTTTTGGGGATTGTATTTTTTCAGTTGTTTGTGTTTGTTTTTTGTCTGTTTGTGGAACTTCTTTTATTACCTGTGCATCTTTTTTCTTGTATGCTGGTGCAGTTGTATTTAGTTCCATTTTTTTGATTTGGTTGTTTTCATATTCTTGTTTTATATTATCATATTTTAATTGAATATTATTCTTTATTACTTTAAAAACGCTATCCTTTTTAGGTTTTATTGTTTCATGCATGTTCAAATTAGGTTTAACTGTGTTTAGATTCTTCATATTAATTATATTAGTTTCTGCAGGTTTAGATACATTAGTATGTACTGTTTGAACTTTTGGCTCTTGATTTTTTTGAGGTGCAACATTATTTGATGAAACAGGTTTTAAAGTATATGTTTTGTTATTATTATTTGGTTTTGTAATAACCATGATTGATTTTAAATCTTTGTTTGCTTTTATTTCATCGACAATCGTTGTTGCTAATGTATTGTAATAATTATTTATTGCATTTAATTTTGATGTTTCAGAATTATAGTTATTTATCCCATTCCCTATACAATTTATATTTTTGTAGAATACATTGTTCCATAAAGTTTCATTAGTTTGTGTGTTGATTAAACTAACGTTTGTAATAATTTTTATATTCGATTCCAAAGGTGTAATGACTGGTAAATCTAATTTATACCAATATGATTTTTGTTTTGTAGCATTTTGTACTTCTATTTTTGATGAAATAACCAGTACTTTATAAACTCCGTAAGCTTTGGAAACAGCGTTGATATTATTTTTCACGTTTTTAGGATTTTGTACACAATTAGCATTGTTTTTTATAGAAAGTTTTAATGTGCTCAATGTTGGAGAGCATGTGATGTTGTTTTCATCTAAATATTTAATTAATTTAATAGTCAATGCTTCTTCAATATCAGTTGTTCCAAGAATACTTTTTCTGGTCGCACCAACAAGGCCACTTGGCATTACTAACATATTGTAGCCAGTAGCATAAACTGTAGTTGTGGGTAAACATAATATTATTGCAAACAAAATCGCATATAACTTTTTCATATTTCGATTATATCACAGTTTTTGTAAAAATGTAACGAATTGTAAATAATGTAGGTTAAAAATTAAAGATTTTTATTCATGTTGTCGTCATGAAGAGTACGGAACAGAAAAAAGGAATACGGATATGGGTTTATCATCATCACAAGCAAGATTGCTAAATTTGACAGCTAGAATGCACCAAATCGAATACAAGGCAGCAAGATTAGAAGCTCAAAAATTACAGATGGCAAACGAAT
>JBNMJS010000005.1:0-36026 GCA_050873965.1 Cyanobacteriota bacterium
ATATTACAATCGCTTCTAATTATTTTGACTTAGCAATGAATCTTCATGCTGATATGCTTCTTCACCCTCAAATTCCACGTAAAGAAATGGAAAAGGAAAGAAAAGTTGTTATAGAAGAAATTGCAAAAAGTGCTAATGTTCCAGAGCAAATCTGTTATGAAAATTTGAATAAATTATTATATACGACTCATCCATACGTTAGAAAAGTTATTGGTACAAAAGAAGTTGTTGAAAATGTAACAAGAGAAGAAGTATTAGACTATTACAATACATATTATACTCCATCTAATATGATTACACTTGTTGTTGGTGATGTTGAACCTGCACACGCATTAGAAGTTATTAAAAAAGCATTTAATTCTTCTTATAAAAAGCCTGTTGTGAATGAATATAAATCTGAAAAACTCTTGACTGAACAAAAAAGAATGGTTACTTATACTGATAAAGCAACTGGTTATATGTTGATAGGCTTTAGAGGTGTATCTATAAATGATAAAGATACTTATGCCTTAGATGTTTTATCAACAATATTAGGTTCTGGTCGAACTTCAAAATTATATCAATCATTAAAAGATAAAAAACAATTAGTTAATTCTATTTCAGCGTCTGATATGTCATTAAAGGATGACGGAATTTTTGTAGTAAAAGCATCTTTTATTCCACAAAATTCTGCAAAAGTTGAAAATGCTATATTTGAAGAAATTTTAAATATACAAAAAAATGGGGTTACAGATGTAGAATTATCTACTGCAAAGAAAATGATTGAAAGTGATACTTATTATTCAAGAGAATCTGTTTCAAATATTGCGACTGAACTTGGATATGTAACAACAATTACAGGTGGTACAAAGTATTATGAAGATTATTTGAAAAATATAAATAAAGTAACTGCTGAGGATGTAAAAAGGGTTGCTGATAAATATTTAGGAAAAACAAATAGTGCAGTTTCAGTAGTTTTACCGAAAGGTTTTGAAAATATGCATGAATGTTCTAGTGTAGAAGTTCAATCAGAAGAAAAACCATTTTTGAAATTAATGGCTTCAAATTCTACAACTCAAAAATATGAATACAATAATGGTTTAACACTTTTGATGAGTGATACATCATACAATGATATTGTTGCTATTAGTATTATTCAAAAAGGTGGCGATTTCTTGGCTAATAAAAAAGGTGTAAGTTCTTTGTATGGTGATTTATTATTAAAAGGTACAAAAAATTATTCAGCTTCTGCATTGGCACAATTATTAGAGGAAAAGGGTATAAATATTTCTACATCAGAAACTGCCGATGCGTTTAGAATAAATATTTTAACGACAAAAACTTATCTTGATGATACTTTGAATATTTTAAACGAAATTTTGAATAATTCAGTTTATGATGAAGTTGAGTTAGAAAAAGCGAAAACTTTATCTTTAAATCAAATTAAACAAACACGTGATAATCCATTGAAACTTTCATTAGATGGTTTAAGAGAAAAAATATATTTGAATTCTGTAT
Organism: Cyanobacteriota bacterium; assembly: GCA_050873965.1. GTDB lineage: Bacteria > Cyanobacteriota > Vampirovibrionia > Gastranaerophilales > Gastranaerophilaceae > UBA2883. The sequence goes on from JBNMJS010000005.1 coordinate 1,498, forward strand.
ATAACAGTTCTACATCTGTTTTAGAAAAATCTATACCATCTATAACAAGAAATGATATATTGAATTACAGAAATATGATTTCTAATCCTCAAAATATCGTTGTTTCAGTTGCTGGTAATGTTCCTGATAAAGAATTGTTAGAATCTAAAATAGGTTCAATGTTTAATTCTACAAATACTAAAAAATTTGATTATTCAAAATATTCAATTCCATCTTTAAATCAAAAAGTATCAGTAGTTAAAAACTTGCATAATCAACAAACTGCTTGGTTGATGCTTGGTTGGCAAACTGGTGGAGTTGATAACTTGAAAGAATATGCAACATTGAATGTTATAAACACAATTTTAGGTTCTGGCATGAGTTCTAGATTGTTTGTGAATTTGCGTGAACAAGAGGGATTAGCATATCAATTAGGTTCAAGTTTTTCTCCTAATATGTTATCAGGTTCATTTATTGTTTATGTAGGTACAAATCCTGCAACTCTTGAACATTCAAAACAAAAAGCATTGAATGAAGTATTCAAATTTAAAACACAATTCGTTAGCGATAAAGAATTAAGAGAAGCAAAAGATAGATTGTTAGGTCAATATGTTATTGCTTTAGAAACAAATTCTGATAAAGCAGAAACATTAGGTTGGTTTGAGGCTTCAGGTCGTGGTTTTCACTTTATTGACCAATATACTAGTTTGATTGAATCTGTTACGGCTTCTGATATAATTGAGGTTGCAAACAAATATTTTAACAATAATTATGTAATGTCAGTTGTTACAAACAAATAGGAGAAAATATGCCTCATTTTTTTATAAATTCTAAATCTGTTGATAATGATGAAATAATTGTTTCTGACAAGGAAAATTATAATCATATAGTTAAATCTTTGCGTGCAAAGGTTGGTGAAATATTATTATTAATAGATGAAAATGAGGTTGAATATAAAACTAAGATTACTGAAATTGAAAATAAATCTATAAAAACTAAAATTGAATCTTTTGCAAAATCACAAAGAGATTTGTCTTACAATTTGTTTTTAGCACAATCTCCACTTCGCAGTGAGTCGCAAAGTGTTATAATTGAAAAAGCAACAGAATTGGGTGTTAGGGGTATTTATCCTATTTATACAGATAACTGTGCTTTGAAAAAGTCTGTTATAACTGCCAAAATTGATAAATGGCAAAAGATTATGTATGAAGCATCAAAACAATGTGAAAGAGCAAATATACCAACTTGTTATGATATGACAGATTTAGAAACTTTATGTAATAGTGGTAAATTTGATAGAATTGTTGCTTTGTGTGAAAGAAATACAAACGGTTCTTTTAAAGAGTATTTATCATCAAACCCAGTAAAAAATGGTGAAAATATTTTGTTGATTATTGGACCAGAGGGTGGTTTTTCTGAAAAAGAATTTGATTATATGAAAGAAATGAACTTGCCAATGTTAACATTAGGTGATTTAATATTAAAAGCTGAAACAGCAGTAATAGTTACTATTGGAAATATAGTTTATGAATTTGGAAAATGATTTTGTTCTTGATTTATTGAGAAAAACTGGAAAAGAGATTTATCTTGTCGGTGGTGTAGTTCGTGATTTGATTTTAAATAGAGAAAATCACGACAAAGATATTATTTTGTGTGATATACCGGCAGAACAATTCGCTAGACAGTTTGCTGATGAGAATAACGCATCATTTATTTGCTTAGATAAAGAGAATAATATATATAGAGTTGTTTTAGAAGACAAAATAAATTATGTTGATGTCACAAATCCTATAAATAATTCATTGGAAGAAGATATAAAAAGACGTGATTTAACTATAAATTCTATTGCAATCAATTTAAAAACAGGTGAAGTACTTGATTTGTTGAATGGTGTTGTAGACCTTAAAAAAGGAGTAATAAAGGTTGTATCAGAACAAAATGTTATAGATGATTCTTTAAGAATTTTGAGGGCATATCGTTTTGCATCTGTTTTAGGCTTTCATATTGATAGCAAAACTCGTGAGATTATTAGAAAACATAAAGATTTAATCGTTCATCCAGCACAAGAGAGAAAAAATGTAGAAATTCTAAAACTGTTTGGTGGTAAAGATGCCCATAAAGTTATTTTAGAGATGGATAATGATGGGTTGATAGATATATTATTCCCGATAATGCTAGATGTGAAAAAAGTTCCAGCGAATTCTCATCATCATTTGAATTTGTTTAATCATTCAGTTGAAACTGTAAAACAAATTCAATTGATATATGAAAATTCTTCAAAAGAGGTTAGAGAACACTTAAACAAAATAGATTTTGGTGGTGATACAAGATTAGCACATTTGAAGTTTGCTGGATTTTTGCATGATATTGGTAAATTTACTACTTGGACAATAGAAAATGGTCGTCATAGATTTATTAGACATGATGAAATTGGTGCAGAAATTGCAAAATCTATATTGCAAAAACAAAAGTTTTCTAAAAAACAAATAGAATATATTGCATTTATTATTAGACATCATATTTATCCGTCAAATGTAATTGCAGCACCTAATATAACAGATAAAATCTATATGAGATATGTTAGAAAAGCAGGTGATAATGCTATTGATTTAATTACAGTCGCAAAGGCTGATAGATTGTCAGCAAAAGGTCCTGATATTACGGAACAAATTATAAATGATAATATTTCTGGATTAGATAAATTACAAAATTTTTATATAAATATTAAACCAACATTAAAACCGTTACCAAAACTGTTGTCAGGTAATGATATTATGGAATTAAAACATATTCAACCGTCAAAGGTTTTGGGTGAAATAGTTAATAGTTTACATGAAGCCCAAATTGATGGAGTTGTTCAAACAAAAGAAGATGCTATAAATTTTGTTAATGAGTATGATATGTAAAAAGGACTCTTTATAAAGAGCCCTTTTATTAGGTTTTGCGATATTATATTATCTATTATTTTGCGTTTATAAGCATTTGAACTTTTGTTTGCATCATTTCTTCTGTAATCAACCATTTTCCACTAGATTGTTTTTTTACAACCATATATGCTTTTAGTTTGTAACTTTCACCAGATGGTTGTCTTAGAGAAGAAATTTTATATGTATCTGTTCCAGTTTGAATAACTTTCACATTTGTATAGTAGTTTTTATAGTGTCTAACTTTTGCAACAACTTGTCCTTTTCTCATTTCACTAATATATCTTTGAGTATTAGTTACTCTTGTAACTACTGAACCATCAGGTTTAACAACTTCTCTAATGATTCTAGCAGATGGAGAATACATTGTTGTAACTGCTGGACTGTAAGAGTTTGCAGCATTTACATAACTGTGAAAAAATGCTAATGCTTCATCTTTAGTACTAGACGCAAAAGATGTTAGAGCAACTGTAAACAATACCAATGTGCTAATTATAATTTTTTTCATTTTGTAACCTTTCTATTTATACGTCAGGAAGAGTTCCTTTTACTTCGGCAATTTCGTCACAGCCAAGATTGAATGCTTCATGTAATGCTTTTACTGCTTTGTCAGCATCTGCTTCATCTACAAGACAACTAATTTTGATTTCACTTGTTGAAATCATTTTAATATTTATATCTTGACTGGCTAATGTATTAAACATAGATGCAGCTATACCTGGACGGTCAATCATGCCTGCACCAACAATTGAAACTTTTGCAATATTTTCATCTACTTGGAAACGACTTGCTCCAATAGCATCTTTCATATTATCAAGAGTTTTAAGTGTTTTATCTAAATCAGTTTTATCAATAGTGAATGCAATATCATTCGTATTTTCTAATTTTCTAGCGTATGATTGGATAATCATATCAACTGATATGTTAGCATCAGACAGTTTAGAAAATATTTCTGCTGCACGTCCTGGAACATCAGGAACATCACAAACAACGATTCTAAGTTGTGATAAATCTGATGCGACACCTGTAACTGGTTTTTGAAGTTCCATATCTTCTACTCCTACAATTAGTGTTCCTAAATTTTCTAGTTTAAAACTACTTCTAACCCTAAGAGGTACTTTGAATAGTTTTGCTGTTTCAACGGCTCTTGGGTGAAGTACGTTTGCACCAACTCTTGCAAGTTCAAGCATTTCTTCGTAAGAAATTATATCAAGTCTTGAAGCGTTAGGTACAAGTCTTGGGTCAGTTGTGTAAACACCTTCAACATCTGTATAAATATCGCATCTATCAGCTTCAAGTGCTGCGGCTAATGCTACTGCAGATGTGTCTGAACCACCTCTACCTAGAGTTGTAACTTCTCCATCAGGTGTTACACCTTGAAAACCTGCAATTACAACTACTTTACCGTTATTCAAATGTTTTTTAATTCTATCTGTTTTAATATCAACAATTCTTGCTTTTGAGTGGACATTTTCAGTAATGATACCAACTTGCATTGCGTTCATACTTACTGCATCACCACCAGCAGCTTGGATAGCCATTGCTAATAATGCAATTGAAATACCTTCGCCTGTTGATAATAGCATATCCATTTCTCTTCCAGATGGATTTGAAGAGATTTCTTTTGCCATTTTAACAAGATGATCTGTTGTGTGTCCCATAGCAGAAACTACAACAACAACGTCATTCCCAAGATTTTTTTCTCTTAATATTGTTTTGGCAACATTCTTGATTTTGCTAGTATCGGCAACTGATGTTCCACCAAATTTTTGAACAATTATCTTTCTACTCATAATTCCTCAAAAGTCCCTTTAATTCCTCTTTTTTGTCTGTATATTGAAACTTGTCTTTGTTTAGCGTTTCAATTTTGTTTGCTATTTCAATAGCTTTTTCTACATTATACTTATAACCATCTTGTTTGGCAAGGTTGTATAAGGCTGAAAAGTATAAGTTTAGTATATTTATATTATTAGTTTTGTCGCTTAATGCTTTTAATTTCTTTTTTGTTAAGTCAAATTCATTGTTTTTGTTTAAATATGTGCAATATTTTTCTAATATTGTTGCGTTTTCTGGACTATAATCTAATGCTTTGTTGAAATAATTTCTAGTGTTTACATCATCATTTAATGCTTCATAGCATAATGCCATAAGCATATAATTATGTCCTTTGTTTTCAAAGTCTTCTTCACAATCTTTTAAATAATCTAATGCACGTTTGAAATCTTTGTTATCCATTTCGATTTCTGCTGCAATGCTATTAGCCATATAATTTTTAGGGTTTAGCGAAAGAGCAATATCTTTATGCTTGATTGCTAATTCTTTTTGGTTTGTTCTGAAATAAGATAGTGCAAGTCTTGCATATACTTCATCAACTTTTTTAGAATTTAAACAATCATTAGCACAATGAAGTTTTTCAATGGCTTTATCGTGATGATTAAATTTTTGTAATGAAATCGCCCATGACATATACAAGAAGAATGTCTTAAGATTATTCATTTCTGCCATTTCATAGAATTGTAGAGATTCTTTTTCTTTATTCTTTATTGCGTAAATATCACCTAACAATAGATAAGTTTCAACCTTATGCTGAAAAATTGCAAGAGATTTTTTTGCGTAAGAGATAGCATTGTCATAATCTTTTTTCTTGAAATAAATATATGCAATGTTATGTAATGCTTCAAAATTGTTTTCTGTAGCATCAACAATCCAAAGTAATTTGTCTAGTGCTGAATCTAAGTCACCAGTTTCAATCTCAACGATTGATAACATATATAGTGGTCTTGCATCTTTGTTATTGTATTTTACAGCAAGTTCAAGTTTTTCTTTTGCTGCATTATAGTTTCTTTTTTTGATTAATAATGCACCCCAAGATAAATATACGTCAGCATCTTCTTTGTTTAATCTAATAGCATGTTCATATTTGTTTATTGCTTCATCTGTTTTGCCCATCATTGCAAGGCAATTCCCCCAAAGACTAAGTGCTTTAGTATTTTTGTTATCTTTTTTGTATGCTGCTAAATAAAATTTGATTGCTTGTTTAAAATCACCAGTAGTTTGTTTGATTACACCGAGATTGATTAGTGCATTTGATGATTTTGATGGAAAACCAATAGCGTTTTGTAATAGGTCTTCAGCCTCTTTGTAGCAACCAATTATATACATAGAATTAGCCATGTTAATGAAAGCGTTTGTCGGAATACAAGGAGTCTTGCCTAATCTGTTGTAATCATTGACAAGTTTATTTGCTTTTTTAATTTTTTCAGCAATTTGTTTTATTAAATCTTTTGATTTTACTAGATACTTGTTAGACAATCTGCGACCTCTCTAAATGCTCCATCACCACCAGTTTCTTCGGTGATTTGTATATCTTTTACATTTTTAACTTTTTTAGTTGCGTTTGGTACTGTGATTTTATATTTTGCATATTCCAAACATTCTAAATCGTTTATATCATCACCAATGTATAAGTATTCATCTTGTGATAGATTATATTTTTCTAGAATACTTTTAAGAACAGGTAATTTGTCACGTATTCTTTGGTGAACATCTGTTAGTTCAAAAGTATCTTTTAGCCATTCAATTGCTGGATTTTTTTCTCCAGAAATTATACAAATATCATATCCGTTATGCTTTAGCATGAAACAACCTGTTATATCTTTATAATTTAATCTTCTTGTAGATAAAGAATTTTCGTTGATATATACAAAGTTAACAGTCAATATACCGTCGAAATCTGTGATAATTGTTTTAATAGTTTTTGGTAATTTAAGCATGTTGGATAACCTTAAAATATTACTTCCATGATTTGTTGATTTAATTATAACATAAGTATATATAAAGAGAAGAACGCTTTATCATTACATGAATAAAATTGTAAATTTTATGTAACATTTTATTTTGTACCTAGCAAAAAAAATTTTGGTTTGATTTAATATAAATGTATCGAAGGTTAATATCGAATTTTATTTTAGATTGGAAACTATGATGATTAAAACGCATACAACGCAAAATCTAAAGGCTAATGGTCAAAGGTTGGACTTGGGCAAAGTTTTATTCAACCAAAATACAACAACTAAAATTAAATCAATAAAAAAAATAGAAGGAATGTGTGATGATTAACAAAGTTATGGGTTCTGTTATACCGAAAGTGGCTCATCGAGTAGCAAATGCTAACACTGCAAAAGGTGGCAGACTCACAAAGTTCTTGCAAAGTGAAGGCTTAGGTAAGGTGCTTGATATGGCTGCAGATAACCCTGTAATCTGTCAATCTGCATTTTCATTAGCGTTATGTTGTTTTGCAAGACCAGCAACAAACTATGTAGTTACAAAAGATAAGCAAGATGCCACTTATGCATCTTGTCACTCTATTTCATCAGGTGTTATCGGTTTTGCTTGGCCGTTGGTTTTCGCAACTCCTTTAGCAGCCGGTGTTAAAAGAGTATTAAAAAATCCTCAAAAATATTTGAAACCAGAAATGATTAAGAAATTCTATCCAAATGTTGGTACTGAAAATGTTCTTGACAATGCTGGTAAGAAAATAGGTGAAAAAGTTAAATTAAATAAAGCAGGTAAAATGCTCCGTAAGGATGGTTCAGAATTACTTCAAGATTTAGAACCAAAAATGGTTTATGGAAAAACAGAAAAAGCTGCTTTTGAAACAGCAAACCCTGGATATTATGTAGATAAGGGTGGCGTTGTTCGTTCAAAAACGGTATTTAAAACAAAAAATGGCGAATTTGAATTAGATAAAGATGGTAATAAAATTGGATGTTCTGTACAAAAGGATTTGACTCCTATTACAGAAGAAATGGAAATCGGTGTTAAAAAGGAACAAAATGTTAAGAACTTATTGAATATGGTTCCTGATATTTTATTAGCACCACCAAGAGCAGCATTGACAATTGCTCTTATTCCACCAATTATGAAAAATATTTTTGGTATGCAAAAACCACAAAAACCTGCAGATAATGCAAATGCTTCAAAAACAAACTTAGATGTTACTTCAAAGGCAAATAACACAGTAGCTGCAACTCAAACTTCAGGAGTTAAAGCTCAAGTACCGGCGAATGCACCTAAGAAAGGAGGTGTGTAATGAATATATCTCCAGTTAATGCAGTAGGAATGAAATATAACACACCTAATTTTGGTGCAGCACCTAAAATGGCAATGTTAAATCCTATGAAGATTGCTATGGCAGCTGAACAACCTGTTAAAACTTCTGGTATTAAAAACTTCATCAATGGTGTAAAAACAACAATGAACAATGGTTGGGATAAATTCATTGAAAATGGTATTGTAAAACCAATCGTTGCTCCAATTATAAACTCAAAAATGATGGGCAGAGTTGCTGATGGTAGTGCGAAAATTGATAATATGGCTGCACACATGTCAACAGCAGGTTCTTTTGTAACAACTGCAGTTTATGCAAACAGAACATTAAATAATGACACATTAGATAAGAAAAGAGCAAGAACTCTTGCTTTAAACCAAGTTATGGTTACTGCTCTTTCTACCGTTGGTGGTTATTTAATCAATGGTAAATTAGATAAACTTAGCAAAAATTTAGGCTATAAATTTAGAGAAGCAAATCAAGGTAGTGCAAAATTAACAAAGAGAATGCAAGGTTTCAATATTGCAAAACAATTGTTAATCTTCTCAATGATGTATAGATATGTTGCTCCAGTACTTGTTACTCCATTAGCAAGTAAAGTTGGTAAATGTATTGACAATAAAAAAGCAGCAAAGGCACAAGCATTGGGTCAATCTGCACCTGTTGCAAATGCTCAACCAGTTCCTGCTACTCAACCAGTAGCACCTGCTAAAGCACCTGTAACAGTACAAACAGTTGCTCCTGCTCAACCTCAAGCAGCACCAAAAACTCAAACATTAGCAACTGCTCTTGAGTCATTACATAAACATCAAGCAACTCAAACACAAATTAAAGCATAAGCTTATGTATCGCAAATTCGATATAACTAATTTTTATCAAACTAACTTTCGGGTTAGTTTTTTTTTGTAAAGAAAATACATAAATTTTTATCAATATTTGACTTTAAATACATTTTTGTCTAAAATCTTTGTTAAGAATACGTATCGATATCGGGAGATTTTTTAAATGAGTGCACAGCAAAGTAATATATATAATTTACTCGGAAAGTTAGAAGATGCTTTGGATAAGGGATTTCCATTGCTATCTAGTTATATGGTTGTAGTTAAACGTGACACTGTTGAAACTTTACTTGATAATATTTATGCATCATTACCAACTGAAGTTCAAGATGCAAGAGCGTTATTAAGAAGACGTGATGAAATTCAACATGAAGCACAACAAAGAGCAGAAAAGGTTATCCGTGATGCTCAAGCAGAGGCTGCTAGATTGTTGAGTGAATCCGATTTATTACAAGCTGTTCAGAGAGAAGCACAAAAAATTAAAGAACAAGTTATCGCTGATTGTGATGGTATGAAACGCAAAGCAATGGAAGAAGCTGATGCTATTCGTAATCAAGCAAAAGATGAAGTTATGAGAACTAAAGAAGGTGCTAGTGTTTATGCTGAACAAGTTCTTACTAACTTAGAACAAAATTTAAATCAATTACAACAAATCGTTAAGAGTGGACAAGTTCAATTAGAACGTCAAAGAAACGATGCTGTTGGTGCAACATCTTATCCTGCTGGTGATTCTGACAATTCAGGCAGTTTTAAGATGAACTAAAATTTATAGTTGGATTTTATAATTCGGTTAACTTCTGGTATTTTGTCAGAAGTTTTCTTTTTTTTCTAGTATAAGTAATGTATTTTTTCTTATTTTATTTCGGTTATTTAATCTTTTGTCGTTTATTCAAACATAGTATTAATATTATGAGGATGTTGCCGGCATGAGTTTAAATGAAGATTGCTTATTAAATTATTTACAAAAACCTGATGAATTATCTTACACTACTGAAATTCTAAAGTTAAATAACAAATTGTTAGAAAAAGAGTTTATTATGAAATTAGTTTTTAATAAAATAAATGTATCAATGTTGGTTAATAATAAAGAGGTATAGTTTTGGCTAAAAAAGAGTTAACAAAAGAACAGATTTTTAATTATATCGCATATTTTTTGATTACGGCATCAATATTATTCACAGTATTTTTGTTGGCTAATAACAAAATGATTGTGAATTTTTTCAATGATTCAGAGAATAAATCATTTGATTATCGTCAATCATTGTTGGTAAAACATAGACATTTGAAACCTAACAAAGATATTGTGATTGTTGCTATTGATGATGGTAGTTATGAATATATTTTAGATAAATATGGCGAATGGCCTATATCAAGAGGTGTTTATTCAAAGGTTATAGATAGAATTGAACAAGATAAACCAAAAGCTGTTATCTTTGATTTGATGTTTATTAAATCATTCAAGAGTGATGTAAAATCTGATAATTTGTTAGCAAGTACTATGAATAAGTATAACAATGTTTATACTGCAATAAATTTTGATAATCAGTCTGCTGATGTTAGAACACCAATTGAATTACCAGAAAATTTATCTGTAAAATTGAATAATAATTCTAAGCATGTTGATATTGAAGGTAATTTTGGTTTTTCAAATTGCAGACCTATTATTTCTCAAATACTAAATTCAAAAACACATGTTGGTATGATAAATATTAACCGTTCAGAAGATGGTATTATTAGACAAGTACCTGCATTTGCATATTATAATGGCAAATATTATCCTCATCTTACTTTGATGGCTGGTAATGATATTTTGAATAATAAACAGGTAACGAAAGAATACACAATTGATAAACATTCAAACCTTTTGTTAGGTGATTATAAAATGCCATTGACTTCAACAGGTGAGGCTGTTTTGAATTGGTATGGTGCATCAATGAGAACATATAAAAATGTTCCATTTCACAAGTTAATAAAATCGATTGAGGGTGATTCTTCAATTGAACATTATGATTTTAAAGACAAAATTGTTTATGTTGGTACAACTGCATCTAGTTTATTTGATACTAAGAGTGTGCCTATTGATAAGATTTATCCAGGGGTAGAAATTCATGCTACTTATATGAACAATTTGTTGGATAATTCTTTTATTAGAAAATCAGGCCCTACTACAAATGCAATTATAATCGTGTTGTTGGTATTGACGGTTACATTTATTGTGTTTAAATCAACATCTGCAATTTTTGCTACAACTTCAACCGTATTGTTGGCAAGTGCATATTATTTGGCATCGTATTACGTTATGAGTTTGTGTAATATATGGATAGAAGTTGTTATACCATTGTTTGTTATATTGGTTACATTTGCTATATCGTATTTGGCAAAATATCTTTTGAAATCAAGAGATTTTGAACATCAATATAAATTGGCTACAACAGATGGTTTGACAGAATTATATAATCATAGATATTTCCAAGATACGTTGAAAAAACAAATTGATACATCAAAACGTTATGGTCAAGAATTTTCTTTGATTATTTTGGATATAGATTTCTTTAAAAAGTTTAATGATACTTACGGGCACCAAGTTGGTGATGCTGTATTGCGTACTGTTGCAAATATTTTGAAAAAGAATACACGTGTAACAGATTATGTTTGTAGATATGGTGGTGAAGAAATGAGTATTATTTTACCTCATACTACAAAGAGTGAAGCAATGGTTAATGCACAAAGAATTTGTGACGAGGTAGCAAAAACACCGTTGAAAATATCAAATGATGTTGAGTGTAATATCACAATCAGTTTGGGTGTTTCAACATTCCCTTATGATGGTGATAGTCCTCAAAAAATTATTGAATGTGCAGATAAAGCATTGTATTACGCAAAAGAACACGGCAGAAACCAAGTTGGTAAGAATGAATAATGTAGTTTGGGAATTAGTATAACAGATGTTTTGTCATTATGAACAGAGGGAGCAGAGGCACGAACGAAGTGAGAGGTGAAAATTTATAATCAAAAACCACGTTTTTTGATTTAAATTTGAACGGTGCCGTTTATTGCGACCGAAGAATTGTACAAATTTCACGTAACCGTACAAATATTAGCGAAAGATCTATAAAATAGATTTAATTAAGAAATAAAAGGTGCAATAGAGTAGTCACGAAAATATTAGTACTCAACCACTGTAATTAATAATTCGAGACAGTTTTTATATATATTTTTTTTATAATAAATGTCTCTAAATATATCAAATGTAACAATATGTAAATACGAGTTTTAAATGCTTAAAACCTAGATATAATTTAATAGATGATATAATATAATATGATGTAGTAGGTTTTGCTATGTCAATTTTTTTTTAAAGAAATCCTTTATATATACATAGGATGTATTAGATGTTTAAAATTTAAAAGGAGATTATTATGGTTGCTTTTGGCGACATCGGAAATTTAAAATTGTTATCAACTAGTAATGGATTAGGTTCTGTTCAGAAATTAGATAATGGTCTTGTATTATCATCTGAGCAAGTAGCAGCGTTAAAAAAAGGTATTGCTGAATTTAAATCTGGTAATTTATCTTTGCCAAATATGTTATCAAATTATGAAACACAGAATTCTGAAATTGTTGATACTAGTATTAGTTTTACTCCTGAAAAAATAGAAAAATTAAAAAAAATGATTACTGATTTTCGTTCGGGTAAACTTTCTTGGTCGGATATGTTGCAAAATAATTCAAAGCAGGATTTAATTGAAGTAGATTCAGCTTTAGGGAAAAAACTTCAGGCTCATTTTGAGAGCAGAGATAATAAGCCTGTTAATTGGATGCAAAAAAATGAATTGGATGGCTACGTGCCTGTTTATGAGACAGTTGATAATAGTTCGCCTTGGCCGAGTAAAAAATTAGTTGGTTACAGACCTAAAACAGAACAAGAAAATAAAGGAATATTTGATTATAATTTTTGAAATTTTTATTAGGTGTATTTATACAATTTGTTAATAAAATTGATAAGGTGGAGAAAATGTGATAATTATCTTCACCTTATTTATATTATTAGAAATTGTAGTGCTTGTGATTTACTAATTTTAGTATTGTGTAGTAACGTAGAATTGAATAAAAATAATTCAAAAAATATATTACTATTATGAAATTTTTAATCTAAAATTTGAAAAACATGCCATTTTATTTTACGATTAAGTCTGTAAAACATTAAGGGTGGTTATTAGATGAATAAAGTAAAAGTAATTGGTGGAGGTTTGGCTGGCTCTGAGGCAGCGTTACAATTGGCAAAACGTGGAATTGACGTTGAATTATATGAAATGCGTCCTAAAAAATCTACAGGTGCTCATGTTGGTTCAGATTTTGCGGAATTTGTATGCTCAAATAGTTTAGGCTCATCTGATGTCACTAATGCAAGTGGTTTATTAAAAAAAGAGATGGAAACACTTGGTGGTGAATTGATAAAAATTGCTTACGAGTGTTCCGTTCCAGCAGGTAATGCATTGGCTATTGATAGAACTTTATTTTCATCAAAAGTAACTGAAAAAATTAAGAATAATGAACATATTACTATCATCAATGATGAAGTAGAAGAAATACCAGAGGGTAATGTTATTGTTGCATCTGGTCCATTAACAAGTGACAAATTATCAGAATCAATTAAGAGTTTTACAAAAGAAGAACATTTACATTTTTTTGATGCGATTGCTCCTATTATAGAAAAAGATAGTATAAATTTTGATATAGCATTTTATGCAAGTAGATATGATAAGGGTGAAGCATCATATATTAACTGTCCAATGAATAAGGAACAGTACGAAAAATTTTATAATTATTTGATAAATGCACCAAAGATTGAATTGAAAGAATTTGAAAAGAAAGCAAAATTCTTTGAATCTTGTTTGCCGGTGGAAGTTTTGGCATCTCGTGGTGTGGATACGTTGAGGTTTGGACCTATGAAACCTGTTGGTCTTGTTGATAAGAGAACAGGTGAAGAAAATTATGCAGTTGTTCAACTTAGACAGGATAATTCTGCAAAAACTTTGTATAATATTGTTGGTTTCCAAACTAATTTAAAATGGGGTGCACAAAAGGAACTTGTTTCTTTGATACCAGGTTTGGAAAATGCAAATATCATGCGTTATGGTGTAATGCATCGTAATACATTTATCAATAGTCCAGAATTATTGAATCCATCATTACAAACTAGAGCAAGAAAGGATTTATTCTTTGCAGGTCAAATTACTGGTACAGAGGGCTATACAGAATCAATTGCATCAGGTTTGTTGGCAGGTATAAATATGGCTCATCATATCAATGGTGAAGAATTATTAGTATTGCCTACAGAAACTATGTTAGGTGCTTTGACAAATTATATTACGTCACCAGTTCAAAAACATTTTCAGCCAATAAACTCTAATTGGGCAATTGTTAAAGAAATGGATATTCCTAAAAAGATTAGAAAGAATAAAAAAGAAAAAAATAAAATTTTATCTGATAGAGCGTTAGAAGTTCTAAGTCATGTAGTTGTATAAAATTGTGCAAATAATATAAAATTTAACTATTTTTATATTAAAGATGTATATATTTGTAACGTTTTAGTTTGCTAAATAGCAAATTTTTATTTTTACGAAACTTTTAACAGGTGTGTGTATTAAAGAAGGAATATTTGTATGAATGGTGTATCGAATAATGTAGCAGTTAAACAACCAAATTATCATGGAACAAGAAACGGAGCCATTGCAGGTGGTGTAGCCGGTGGTGCGTATATTGGTGCTGGTTTCGGTGGTGCGAAGTTAGCACAATGTGCTTTAAAACATTCTAATTTCTCACAAAAAAAGGAAATTTTATCTAATTTACAAAAAAACTATACGAATTTAGGCGTAAATATGGCCAAAACTTCAGTTTCCAAAATTCTTAAATTCACAGTTGAAACTCTTAAAAAACCATCTGAAATAGCAAAATCAGTTGTAGGTGTAGCTATTGTTGGTGCTGCTATTGGTTTAGGTGTTGATATGATTAAAAATCATAAGAGAAATAAAGCAATTGCAAAAGCAGAAGTTGAACAACAACCAAAAAATGATAAAAAAGCGTAGAATTTAATAAGGAAATATTTTTATGAATGGCGTTTCAAATAATGTACAAGTAAGACAACCAAATTATCATGCAACTAGAAATGGTGTTGTAGCAGGTGTTGTTGCTGGTGGTGTAGGTTATGGTGCTACTTATGGTGCTGTTAAATTTGTAGAAAATAAGATAAACAATGGCTCTGAAGCAATGAAAGAATTCTTTACTCGTAAAATGACAGATAAGTTATCTAAAAAAGGTGTTGATGTATCTAACATGTCAATGCCAAAAATATTTGAAGGTACATTAGCAGAGATGAGAAAACCTTTAAATATTGCAAAAGCCGTTGGTAAAGTTGCAGTTGTTGGTGCATTGATTGGTTTTGGTATTGATGCAATTAAAAATGGCAAAATAAATAAATCGAATGCAAATGTTGCTCAACAACCAAATGATGTTAAAAAAGCATAATACTTATTTTAATTAATCGATAAATATTTAAGAGGACAAACTCGCTTTGTTCTCTTTTTTGTTTTCTAATATGTGCAATTTAGATAAAATTACTGCTGAAATCATCAAAACACAACCAAGAGTTTCTCTTGTTGTCATTGTTTCACTTAGTATAACTGCTCCACCTAATACGGCAAAAACAGATTCTAAGCATAACAATAATGATGCAATTGTTGGTGTTGTGAATTTTTGTCCAAATATTTGTAATGTATATGCAACACCACAAGTTAGTATTCCGGCGTATAATAATGGAATTTTACAAATATAGATGTTTTGTAGAGTTGGTGTTTCAAAACTAAACATTAATGGAAGTGATAAAACACCTACTGTTAAAAATTGAATCAATGAAACTTGAACAGGATCAATATTTCTTGTTACGTTATTTACAACAATGATGTGTATTCCGTAGAATAATGTACTTATTAACAATATCATATCGTATGTGTTGAATGATGCATTGCTTTTAAAACAAAGTAGATACAATCCTATAACTGCTATAAAAACACTTAGAATAACATTATTTGAAATTCTTTTGCCAAAGAATGCAGAAATTATAGGTACGTAAATTATATATAAAGCAGAAATGAACCCTGCTTTGCCGGCATCGACATAAAGCATGCAATATTGTTGAATAGTCATTGCAATGAATAATGCTATACCACATAAAATACCTGCTTTAAGGATTTTTATATGTTGTAATTTTTTTATTTTTTCAGGTTTAGAGGTTTTGTTTAGAAGTTTTTCTAACCAAATTACAGGAATCAGACTTAAACAACCTAAAAAACTACGAACAGCATTAAATGTAAATGGTCCAATGTAGTCCATACCGGCTTTTTGAGCAACAAATGAAACACCCCATAAAAAGGCAGTTAATAACAATGCAAGATTTGCAAAAATATTCTTTTTCATAAAAACTTCCCTCTTTAACATCATTATATATTATAAATTTAAATAAATAATTTATTTGAAAAATTTGTTATTATCATTTACTTTCCACTATAAAGAAATATTAAGAAAATTATAAAAAATATAATTTCCCCTGTTGACTATGTCTTTTGTTTATAATAGCATTAGTATGCTATGGTAGCGGTCGAAATATGTAACAATAGCAAACCGTTCTGTAGTTAACAGAGCAATCTGTTAAAGTACAACAATAAATAAAGGAATGAAAGATGGCAACAACAGCAAAAAGACAAAGAATTAGAGTCTGTCTAAAAGCGTACGAACACAAATTAGTAGATTTATCTGCTGAAAAAATCGTTGAAACAGCTAAAAGAACAGATGCAAAAGTAGCCGGACCAATTCCTTTACCTACAAAAAGACGTATTTATTGTGTATTGCGTTCACCACACGTTGATAAAAAATCTAGAGAACACTTTGAATTAAGAACTCACAAGAGAATTATCGACATATATGAACCAACACAACAAACTACTGAAGAACTAAGCAGATTAGATTTACCTGCTGGTGTAGATATTGAAGTTAAATTATAATCTTAGATTTTATTTTAATTTTGATAGCCGAACATTAAACTCAGTTTTTTGAAAACTTAATAGCATTATGCAGATAATGTGAACTACGACGTCTTTGTTGGACGGAAGGTTAAAATCCTTAAAGGTAAAAATTGGTAGCGCTCGCAAGAAGTAAGACATAATAATAGATTGAGATGAATAGTCTTTTGACGTTTTTATGTCGGAAAGGTAAAAAATGACACTAGGTGTAATAGGTAAAAAGTTAGGAATGACTCAAATCTTTGATGAACAAGGTTTAGCAGTTCCTGTTACAGTAATTAAAGTTGATCCAATTGTAGTTACTCAAGTAAAAACAGTTGAAACTGATGGATACAATGCTATCCAAGTTGGTACTGTTGCAGCAAAAGAAAAACACTTGACAAAAGCTCAAATTGGTCACTTCAAAAAGAATAATCTTGAAAATTACAGACATTTGCAAGAGTTCAGAGTAGAAAACCCATCAGACTATACAGTAGGTCAACAAATTGAATTATCAGTTTTAGCTGACGTACAAAAAGTTGATGTAGTTGGACATTCAATAGGTAAAGGTTTCCAAGGTACTGTTAAAAGACATAATTTTGGCAGAGGACCTATGGGACACGGTTCTAAGAACCACAGAGAACCTGGTTCAATCGGTGCAGGTACAACTCCTAGCCGTGTAATCAAGGGTAAAAGAATGGCTGGTAACATGGGTAACGAAAGAGTTACTATTACTAAATTAAAATTAGTTAAAGTTGACAGCGAAAATAACCTTGTATTGATTAAAGGTTCAGTTCCAGGTTGTGAAGGTAGATTGGTAACAATCACTCCATCAAGAACAAAATGGAATTAGTGGATTTTGTGTAGAGTGAGCGTAGCGAAACTCGAAAAAACGCCGAAAAAATGAACGGCAGTTTTACGAAGTAAAACAAAGTGAATGACTTGAAGGCGTGAAACAATAATCCCCAAAAAGCCGAACGAAACAATCTTTGATTGTACAGGCGGAAAAAGTAAGTAAAACAAAACTCGCTTCAGCCATATAAAATCGAGAAGTCGAAAAGGGGTTGACGATAAGCAAAAGGAAAAACAAAAAATGTCAAAACAAATATTAAGTACAAATGGTGAAAAGTTAGGCGAAATTACTTTAAACAAAGAAGTTTTTGGTATTGAACCTAATATGCATGTAATGCACTTAGCATTAAGAAGACAATTAAACAATGCTCGTCAAGGTAATGCATCTTGCAAAACTAGAGCAGAAGTTTCTGGTGGTGGTAGAAAACCTTGGAAACAAAAAGGTACAGGTAGAGCAAGAGCAGGTTCTACAAGATCACCTTTATTTGCAGGTGGTGGTGTAATCTTTGGACCAAAACCAAGAAATTATGAATTAGCAATGCCACAAAAAGCTAGAAAATTGGCTCTTAAATCTGCATTATCTGCAAGAGAAGAACAATTAGTAGTAGTTAAAGATTTTTCAACAATTGCTGAACCAAAAACTAAATTAGTTGCAGCTGCATTAAAATCTTTAAATGTTTCAGGTAAAGTTTTAATCATTGCTGATGTAAACGCTGAAGAAAATAAATTCTTAAGCTTGGCTGGTAGAAATATCCCTACATTAAAAATGATTTTACCTTCTAACTTAAACGTTAAAGATTTATTAGAAGCTGATTTCGTAATTGTTACTGAATCTGCAATCAATGAAATAACAGAAAGGTTACAATAATGAGCAATAAAGAAAGATTATATGATATTATCAAAAAACCTATCATTACAGAAAAATCAATGATAGCTACTACATTGGGACAATATACTTTTGAAGTAAAAGAAGATGCTACAAAAATTGAAATTGCTCAAGCAGTAGAATTAGCTTTTCCAGGAAGAAAAGTTAAAAAAGTAAGAACAGTTTATATGCCATCTCACGCAAAGAGAATGGGTTATAAATATGGTAGAACAGATGCTCGTAGAAAAGCAATTGTTACTATCGAAGGTGATCCAATTGAGGAATTAGTTGGAGCATAAGAACAACGGATTTTATAGGGCAACTTATGTTGCCCTTTCAATAAAAAGCCGAAATGTGAAGAGTTAATAAGCAATTATGAAACTCCTAGCAAAAAATATAAATCACGAGATTTATAAGTAAACAATAAGCCAAAATGAAAATTATAGGAGAAAATTAAAAATGGCAACACGTAAGATTAATCCGACATCTCCGGGACAAAGAGGTATGGTAAAGAGTGATTATCAAGAAATCACTACATCAACTCCTGAAAAATCATTACTAAAACCTATAAAGAAAACAGCAGGTAGAAATAATACTGGTAGAATCACTTGTCGTCATAAAGGTGGCGGTGTAAAAAAAGCATACCGTATAATTGATTTTAAGAGAGAAAAGTTTGGAGTTCCAGCAACAGTTAAGACTATTGAATACGATCCAAACAGAAACGTAAGAATTTCATTAGTATTCTATGCTGATGGTGAAAAAAGATATATCTTAACACCAGAAGGATTGAATGTTGGTGATGTTATATTAAGTGGTGTTGAAGCACCTGTACAAACTGGTAACGCAATGCCTTTAGATGTAATTCCATTAGGTACAATTGTTCATAACATCGAATTAGAACCTGGCAGAGGTGGCAAAATGGTTAGATCTGCTGGTAATTCAGCTCAAGTTATGGCTAAAGAAGGCAATTACGTAACTATTAAATTACCATCAGGCGAAATGAGAATGGTAAGAAAAGAATGTATGGCTACAATCGGTTCATTGGGTAATTCAGAATTCAAGAACTTGAAGATTGGTAAAGCTGGTAGAAAAAGATATATGGGTATTAGACCTACAGTTCGTGGTGTAACTATGAACCCTTGTGATCACCCACACGGTGGTGGTGAAGGTAAAACTGGTCCTGGTGGACATCCAAAAACACCTTGGGGCAAACCTGCATTGGGTTATAAGACTCGTAAGAAAAATAAAGCATCTAATAAGTTAATTGTTAGATCTCGCAAAAAATAATAACAGATAAACTATAAAGGAGAAATTAATGGCACGTTCATTAAAAAAGGGCCCATACGTAGAAGAAGCTCTACAAAAGAAAATTGACAAGATGAATGAAAATTCTGAAAAGAAAGTCATCAAGACTTGGTCAAGGGCATCAATGATAATTCCAGATATGTTAGGACACACAATCGCTGTTCACAACGGGAAAACTCACGTTCCTGTATATGTAACAGAACAAATGATTGGTCACAAGTTGGGTGAATTTGCCCCAACAAGATTATACAGAGGACATGCTGGTTCTGACATAGCAAAGAGAAAATAACAAATTAAAAAATAAGGAACATGAAAATGGAAGCAAAAGCAAGACAAACAGATATAAAAATGACTGCAAGAAAACTTCGTCGTGTAATCAATGAAGTTAGAGGAAAAGCAGTTAAAGACGCTAGAGTAATGTTGCGTTTTATGCCTTATTTTGCAGCAAGAGTTGTTGAAAAGAACTTAGTAGCTGCAATTGCTAATGCAAAAGAAAAATATGGTGTTGGCGAAGATGCATTAAAGATTTCTGAAATCTATGCAGACGAAAGTGCAACATACAAAAGAGGTAAGCCAAGAGCACAAGGACGTATTTACAGACGTCTAAAACGTACTTCTCACCTTACAATCGTAGTTAGTGATACAGCAAAATAGGGAATTATAAAATGGGACAAAAAACACATCCAACCGGATTTAGAGTAGGTATAATTAAACCATGGTTAAGCACATGGTATGCTAAAGTTAAAGACTATGCCGGTTTTGTAGCAGAAGATGCTAAAATTAGAAAATTTATTAAGAAAAAATTATATGCAGCAGGCGTATCAAGAATTCTTATTGATAGAAAATCACAAAGCACTACAATTACAGTAGTAACAGCTAAACCTGGTATTGTTGTAGGTCGTGGTGGTCAAGGTATTGATGATCTTAAAAAAGAAGTTTCAAAATATCTTGGTAAAGCAGTTTTAATCAATGTGGTTGAAGTTGCAAGAATTGATACAGATGCTCAATTAGTAGCAGAGTCAATTGCTCAACAATTGGAAAAACGTATTGCATTCAGAAGAGCAATGAAACAAGCAATGCAAAGAACAATGAGAGCAGGAGCTCAAGGTATCAAAGTTATGGTATCTGGTCGTTTAGGTGGTGCTGAAATCGCACGTTCTGAATGGGCAAAAGAAGGAAGAATTCCTCTTCAAACATTAAGAGCTGATGTTGATTATGGTTTCACAGAAGCAGATACAATAATGGGTAAAATTGGTGTTAAGGTATGGATTTTCAAGGGTGATTTAATGCCAGGTGAAAAAGCAGACCAAAATATCAAAACAAAAGGTACAAAAGATTCAGCAGACAAATTCAACAAGCGTTCAAGACGCGGAAAATCTGCAGAAGTAAGCAGTAAATAATAACAGGAGAACAATAAAAATGTTAATGCCTAAAAAGACAAAATTCCGCAAAATGATGAAAGGTAGAATGAAAGGTACTGAAACAAGAGGTACACAATTCGAATTTGGTCGTTATGCACTTAAAGCGCTTGAACCAGGTTGGATTACAAGCCGTCAAATCGAGGCTGCTAGACGTGCAATGACTCGTGAAATCAAACGTGGCGGAAACGTTTGGATTAAAATCTTCCCAGACAAACCAATTACCGCAAAACCAGCTGAAACTCGTATGGGTTCTGGTAAAGGTAACGTAGAATACTGGGTAGCAGTTGTAAAACCAAATAGAATCCTTTTTGAATTGGATTATTTTGATAGAGCTACAGCAGTTAGAGCATTAGAATTAGCTGCTCAAAAATTACCTATCAAAGTGAAAGTAATTGAAAAAGAGAAACAACAGTAAGGAATAATAACAATGAAATTACAAGATATTCGTGAAAAATCAGTAGATGAGTTAAAAGGTCTTGTTGTTGATTTGAAGAAAGAATTATTCAATTTAAGATTACAAAAATCTACAAACAAATTGGAAAACCCAGCTTCAATTGCTACAACAAAACGTACAATAGCTCGAGTTAAGACAGTATTAAAAGAAAAAGAGGTAGAAAATGCCTAAGAAAGAAAGACAAGGAATTGTAATAAGTGATAAGATGGATAAGACAGTAGTTGTAAAAGTTGCGTCTTACGATCCACATCCAAAATACAAGAAAATTATCGAATCAAATAAAAACTACAAAGCACATGATGAAAAGAATGAATGTGGCGTTGGTGATACAGTAAGAATTGTAGAATCAAAACCTATTTCAGGCGGAAAACGTTGGTCAGTGCTAGAAGTTGTTGAAAAAGCAAAATAGTAATGAGGAAAATATAACAATGATACAGCAAGAAACTAGATTAACAGTAGCAGATAACACAGGTGCTAAAGAATTATTAGTAATCCGTGTAATGGGAAGTTCTAATAAGAAGTTCGCATCTGTAGGTGATGTTGTAATCGCTACAGTAAAAGATGCTACTCCAAATATGGCTGTAAAAAAATCTGAAGTAGTTAGAGCCGTTATCGTAAGAACAAAACACGACATTTCTCGTGCTGATGGTTCTGTAATCAGATTTGATGACAATGCAGCTGTTGTTATAAATAAAGATGGTAATCCACGTGGTACTCGTGTTTTCGGACCAGTTGCACGTGAGTTAAGAGATAACAACTTTATGAAGATTGTTTCTCTTGCACCGGAAGTAATTTAATAGGAGCAAAAATGACAGATAATAAAAAGAAAACTTTGCATGTAAAAACTGGTGACAGAGTAATTGTTACAGCAGGCAAAGATAAGGGAAAAACAGGAAACGTTAAAAAATCAATACCTTCAAAATCTCAAGTAATCGTTGAAGGTTTGAACATGGTAACAAAGGCACAAAAACCAAATCCTATGTTAGGTGTTCAAGGTGGTTTAAACAAGATTGAAGCACCTTTGGATAGTTCTAATGTAATGATTGTTTGCCCAAGTTGCGAAAAACCTACAAGGGTTAAACATGAATTAGTTGACGGTAAAAAAGTTCGCATTTGTAAAAAATGTGGTGAAAAGTTAGATGTTTAATATGCTAGCGTAAGCGAAGCGATATTAATATCATCTTAGATATAAAGGAAAGAAAAATGGCTAAGACAAAGAATTTAAGAGCAAAATACACAGAAGATGTAAAACCAGCTTTAAAGGAAAAATTCGGTTATAAAAATGACATGATGATTCCTCGTTTAAACAAAATCGTTTTAAACATGGGTGTTGGTGAAGCATCTCACAACTCAAAGATTGCTGATGTTATTGAAGGTCAATTAACAAAGATTGCCGGACAAAAATCAGTAGTTACAAAAGCTAAGAAATCAATCGCATCTTATAAATTAAGAGAAGGTATGCCAGTTGGTGCAATGGTTACATTGCGTGGCGAAAGAATGTATGATTTCTTACAAAAACTTATTTGTGTAGTACTTCCTCGTATTCGTGACTTTAGAGGTATCAGCCCTAAGAGTTTCGATGGTCGTGGTAACTATACTTTAGGTTTGAAAGAACAAGCATTATTCCCAGAAATCACTTATGAAGAAGTTGATTTAGTAAAAGGTATGAATGTTTCAATCATTACAACAGCTGAAACAGATGATGAAGCAAGAGAATTATTATACTTGCTAGGTATGCCTTTTAAAGGAATGAAAAAATAGGAATTTGAAAATTTCAAATCCTTGGTATAAAATAACAACAACAAAGAACAAAGGAGAAAATCGTGGCTAAGAAAGCGATGATAAACAAAGAACAAACCAGAGAAAAACTTGCAGAACAAGGTAAATATCCTAAAGTTAGATTGCATAACAGATGCAGTATCTGCGGTCGTCCTCACGGATATCACAGAGACTTCGGTATTTGCAGAATCTGTTTAAGAAAAATGGCTCACCAAGGTTTGTTACCTGGCGTAACCAAAGCAAGCTGGTAGTTCACAGTTTTATTTAAAGAGATTGGCTGTCAATTTTTGACAGATAGTCATACTATGGAAAGAGAGTAACTTTATTGTTACTCTCTTTGTATTGTTTTTGTGATTTTTAGAATATTTTATTTTAATTTATTTAATTTTAATATTTCATATCTTTGACAGTAAAATTGTAGTTTTTTTGTTAAATTATAAAATAGATATTTCGGCTAAAGCCTCAATATGACACTGCTTTTGTCATTCTTGAACAAAGGGAGCAGAGGTAAGAACGAATGTGAGAGGTTAAAATTTATAATCAAAAACCACGCTTTTTGATTTAAATTTGAACGATGCCGTTTATTGCGACAGAAAAAAGCGATGAATCTATATTAAATAGACTTTGAAGCAAGTTCAAGGTGACAACTTTTTCTGTATTGCAACAAATTTATATTAATGTCTTGGATTATTCGTGCGTGCTAAATACTACATTAACTTTTAAATTTTAAAGTTGTATTGTGTATGAAATGTACTAATTTTTTAAAATTTTTATCCAAAAAAATATTTTAAAAATCAAAATTGTAACGATATGTTAAAAAGAATTTAAAATCGCTAAAACAAGCGAATTATTGTCTATTTGGTGTTATATTATACGATATTGTGTAGCAAATTATTATAATTAAGACACTTTATATAGATATAGTAGAAGTATTATGGTATTAAATTATGTCTATATTATTGAATACAAATGTTACTCAGGTTGTGAACACTCAATCAAATTCACAACCTGAGAATAAAACAACTGATAAATCAAAATTTTTAACTTCAACACAAACAAAGGTTGCGATTGGTACAGGCTTAGCAGCATTGGCTGTTGTTGGAATTTATCTTGCAACAAGAGGTAAAAATGTTAAAGAGACTAAAAAATTTGGTGAAGAAATTATAGAGCAGAATAAATCTTCTATAAATGAACAAGTTGCACAGTCGAATATGAAAATGAATGATTGTGCAAAATCTGAATATAATAAAGTTAGGTCTGCTTGTGATGGTGCTATTTCCGTTAAAGTAAACGATAGTAAAAATAAAACATTACAAGAGATGGCTGAATATTATTCACAAGAAGAAAAAATATCATCTTATCCAAAGTTATTAGAAGATTTTAAAGGTGAAATACAGTCAAAGTCTGTAAAAGATTTGTGGGATACTGATTTTTCAACGTCTAAAGAAAAAGATAAATTAATTGAATTGGCAAAAAGTAGATATAAAGCAAATCCTAAAAATATTAAAGGTTCTTATTTACGTTCTAGTTATATGCATACGAAACCAGATATAAAAGATATTACTGCTTCTTATTTAAATCGTGAAGAACTTGCTGAATATAAATATTTAGAACAAAAAGGTAAAATAATAAAAGAAGTAATGCAAAATAAGAGAAATTCTATTTTGGAAAAAATAGAAGTAAAAGGTGATAAATCTGTAAATTGTGAAACCGTTGATGAATATATAGAAAATTCAAAACAATTAAAATCATTAGATACATATTATGATGCTTATCCATATAATGATTTATTAAGAAAAGGTGAAAAATTAGATTCTAATGCAATAGAAGAAATAAATGCAATGGACGAAATATTTAGTGTTGCACCACCTCTAAAAAAAGATGCTGTTGTGTATAGGGCTGTACATGGCAGTAATTTAGGAATTGAATCACAAAACAATTTTATTGAATCTTTACAAGAAGGAATGACTATTACTGATAAATCATACCTTTCAACTGCTGCAACTCCTGATAACCCACAATTTTTGCAGTTTGCAAATAATGTAATTGATGATAGTTTTGGTGGTTTAATGAGAATAAAACTTCCAAAGGGTACAAAAGGTATTTATGGTGGTTATGATGAATATTTATTACCTCGTAATAGTCAAATAAAAATAAATAAAATGGAAGTTGTTGATGGTATAAAAATTATGGATTGTGAATACATATTACCAAGTAAAAATTCATTGTAATTTTATATTTAATGTTTTATTTCATGAAACTTGCACCAATTTATAAAAGTTTTTATTTTATTAGCAAAATAATTTTTTCACGGACTTTTATTATATTGAAATGGAAGGTGCGTATGTTAAAAATTAATAATATTCATAATAACGAAATACAACAAAAACAAGTGAATTTTAAAGGTTGTTGTGATTGTGATGATAAAACACAATCTCATAAAACAGCATTTAAAGTTGGTTTGGCAACTGCTGCGACTGCAGTTTCTGCTGCCGTTGTTGGTGGATTGTTATTCAAAAAAGGTGTATTAGGTAATAATATTTCTAAAGAAATTAAGACTTTAAAAAAATCATTGCAAGAAACTATTGAAAACCAAAGAAAAAATGAATCTTTGAAAGAATTATTTAATCCAGAAGTACTACAAGGTCATGTTGATAATGCTTCAAAATTAGGTAAAAAGGAACAGTTAGAACAATTGAAAGATATTCATTCAACATTGAATGATTCAAGAAGAATGAGTTTAGAAATTGGTTTGCGTCAATCAAAAGAGTTGTTTGATACTTCAAAATTACCAAAAGAAGTTAATGAAGCAATTGATAAAAAAGACCAATATAAAGCAACAAAAGAATATATAAAATATTGTGATAATTTGTTTACATCATCTGAAACAAAGGGTAAACCTGTTCAAGATGCGATAAATGATATAGTTGGTAAAAAGAATTATGTAAAACCACACAATTATGATTTGTCCAAAGAGGCTGATAGAATTGGTACAGTTCAATATACAGGTGGTAGTGGCTATACCAATGTAACAGTTATGTCTGATAATATGATTCCAGATAGATTAAACTCAAATACTGTACAATTATTTAATGGTAATAAATACAATAATATGGAAGTTTTGAGAATGCGTGATAAAAACAATATTAATTCATTCTCTTTAGGTAAAGGTGTAACAGAAGATGGTAAACCATTTGTATCTATAAGTTATCCTGATGAAGCAAGAGTTGATGCAAGCAATACACTTTGTTTGTTATCACCAAACAAAGAATTAACACCAGCACAAAAAGATTTGTTATCATTACAAAATGCAGGTGATGATTTTAGTATAAGGACATTGAAATATGCGACATTTGGACCACACAAAACAGACTTTAATGTTATTTTGTCTGTTGTCCAAGATTTAGCATCAAAGGTTAAATAGGTTATAATTTATAAATAAAAAAGGAGTAACTGATTAGTTACTCTTTTTTTATGCTGTTTTTGTAATATCTGCAGTAGAATATTTAATAACTTTTGAAAGGTTATTGAGTGACAATTCTACTTGGTAACCGATTTTACCTCCACTAAAAATAATTGTGTCGAAATTTTTTGCAGTTTCATCAATTACTGTTGGGAAGAATTTTTTCATACCAATTGGAGAACAACCACCATGAATATAACCTGTTGTAGGCAACAAGTCTTTTAATTTTAGCATTTCTATTGATTTTTCATTTACGCTTTTTGCTGCCTTTTTTAGGTCAAGTTCTTTTGCTACTGGTATAACAAAAACATAGTATTTCTTAGATTTACTAATTGTGACTAGGGTTTTAAATACTTGTTCAGGATTTTGATTTAGAACTGTTGCAACTTCAATTCCACTGATTGCATCTGTATCAGCATAACTGTAGTGTTTATAATCAACCTTGAAACTATCAAGTATTCTCATTACGTTTGTTTTATGTTTATCCATAGTTTATCTCCGAAAATATATTAGTATAAAAATATAAAAATTTGTATAATTTTGACTGGCAAATTATTTTTTCTTTGTGTTTTGTATAAGTATGAAAGTATCAACTATATTTGCTCCGATAAAAAAATGTTTTACAAGATTTAAAACTTCAGAATCATCTTCTGTTGGCATAAAAATGGCAGATAATTCTACGAGAGGTTTGGAGTTGCTTGGTGAGCAAAACAGAGTTTTTGTCAGACCTAAAAATCAAGTAGATCCGTTGCAATCTGAATTTAATAATACAAAAGATATGTATGCTTATGCAAAGGGTAGATGTATTGATGCATTAAAATCTGAAACGCCTTATGAACATACAGTTTTGCTTGATACAAAAGATAATAAAGTTTTAGCAGAGTATGTTGGTAATGAAAATAACTGTAAGATAGAAAATTTTGATTTGCTTGTAAAAAATCCAGACTATACAATATTAGTTCATGGACACCCAAGTAGTTATCCATTGAGTGGTGCTGATGTTAGTTTGTTGATGAAATACAACATAAATCAAGTTATGGCTGTTAATGAAAAAGGTGAGTTTTCATTGGCTGCAAAACGTTTGGAACGTCCAACCGAAAAGGTTATAAATAGTACAAAAGATAGTTATTTGAAAGAGTTGTCTTATATTGGTGAAGATTTTTTTGGACATACAAATACTGAATTGTATAAAGTTATGTGTCATCAAAATTTGAAAAATAAGGCAAATGATATGGGATTGAGATATTTAACTAATTATTCTTATTTAAAGAAATAGTAATATATTGTTACGAAGAAATTGCATTATAATTATGTTTGATATAATATTGGTTTGTTGACTGCCGAAGTACGTTCGGAGTGAGTAATCACTAATAGAGCAAAATTGATTCGGTAAGAACGAGTAGAAGGTATCAAATAGGTTGACTATTTAGTCTAAATACAGTCAAAACCGTTTGGTGACCGCAAGAGAAAAGGAAAAATTATGAACACAGATCCTATAGCAGATATGCTAACAAGAATCAGAAACGCTAATACTGTTTTATTACCAACAGTAGAAATGCCATCTTCAAAATTAAAAGTGGCTTTAGCAAAATTATTGAAATCAGAAGGTTTCATCGTAGATTATTCTGAAAGAGCAGAAGGTGCTTTCAAATATTTAACAATCGAACTTAAATATGATGAAAAACACAAACCTGTTATTACAAACTTAAAAAGAGTTTCAAGACCTGGTTTAAGAAGTTATAGCAAATCTAAAAACTTACCTCAAGTTTACGGTGGTTTAGGTATTGCTGTTGTTTCTACAAGCAAAGGCTTATTAACAGATAGAAAAGCTCGTAAAGAAAACTTAGGTGGCGAAGTTCTTTGCTACGTATGGTAGTCAATTTTCGTTTTAAGTTTTAAAAGTAAATTACAATCAGTACGGTTCAATTGACAGAAAAGCCGTATATTAGAAAAGGAGAAAAATATGTCACGTATCGGTAAAAAACCAGTTGAAATTCCTTCAGGTGTTGAAGTTAAATTAGACGGTCAAACAATTACAGTAAAAGGACCTAAAGGTACTGAAACAGTTACTGTAAGAGATGAAATAAAAATGAGCGTTCAAGATAATCACATTATTTTAGAACCATTAAATGATGAGAGAAAAACAGGTGCTTTACATGGTTTATCAAGAACTTTGGTAGCAAACGCTGTTGAAGGTGTAAGCAAAGGCTTTGAAAAAAGATTAGAAATTCAAGGTGTTGGTTACAGAGCAAACATGGAAGGTACAAAATTAAACCTTGCATTAGGTTATTCACACCCTGTATTGATTGATCCTCCAGAAGGTATCACAATTACAGTTGAAGCTAATACAAAGATTTCTGTAAAAGGTACAAACAAACAAACAGTTGGTGATGTAGCTGCAGCAATCAGAAGCAAACGTCCACCTGAAGTTTACAAAGGAAAAGGTGTAAGATACGAAGGTGAATACATCAGACGTAAAGCTGGTAAAGCAGGTAAGAAATAGAAATTAGCCCATATAAACCCTTAGTTGTACGCTAAGAAGGTTTGGGTAAAGGAGAAAGAAAATGATTAAACAAGAAATAAGAAAACCAAAAGTACAAAAAAGACACAAATCTATTAGGGTTAAATTGTCAGGTACATCTGAATTCCCAAGATTGGCTGTTTATAGAAGTACTAAACATATTTACGCACAAATTATCGATGATGAAAAACATGTTACATTAGCATCTGCTTCATCAAATGATAAAGATTTGCGTGCTGAATTAGGTCACGGTGGTAATATCGAAGCTGCAAAAGCAGTTGGTAAAGCCGTTGCAGAAAAAGCTTTAAAAGCTGGTATCAAATCTATCGTATTCGATAGAGGTGGATTCTTATATCACGGAAGAATTGCAGCATTAGCAGATGCAGCAAGAGAAGCTGGTTTAGAATTCTAGTTGATAGATGATTATATGTAAATATAATCAGCCTAATTCAATAAGAAACTGTTATATAACTCTTACATTTTATATGTAGGAGTTATATTTTTATAAAACAAAAAGACAGGTTTTTAGCCTGCCTTTTTTATTTTGTTTGTAATTGTTCCCGTTGTCTAATCTAGTAGCGCCTCTAATAATTCTGCATTCTTTTGAGCGTATGCAGTATTTCTTACTCTGTTACGATGAATGTAAGTTCTAAGTGCTTCTCTGATTAATTCAGATCTTGAACGATTTTCGTTATCTGCTACTCCATCGATTTCGTCTAAAAACTTTTCAGGCATTGAAATTAAAACTTTTGCCATAATCAAATTCTCCTTATATATCCTTTGTACCCTGTAATTTTTATCTTATGTATATATAAAGTATATCTTTTATAAAAAATTGCTAAATTGGATATATGTTTGTTACATTTCGTAATGTTTTATATATTTTATTTACCGTCACTGCAAGAAGTAGATTTTCGACTCTGCCGAGCAAAATAATTAATTATTATTTTGTGAGAGGTAGCGACGACGAAGCCTAGCCTGTAATGTGAAGCAAAACCACGCTTTTGCGACCAGCCGAATAATCTAAAGCAATGAACGACGAAGCAGTCCAGAAAAATATTATAATAAAATTAATAGATACTTCGGCTAAAGCCTCAGTATGACGGAGTTCTCGTCATCTTGAACACAAATCGTACAAATTATTCATAACATTTTAAATCACAGTGAAAGATCTATTTTGAAAATAGATTTAATTTGTTAAATTATTTCGTTACAGTAAAGTGAATTTTGAGTAGGACGTAAACCCTATTAAAAATTTGCTCAATAATGAACAGAATAAAACAATGATTGTTCATTACGTTAAGGTCGATTTTTATTTATCATTTGTAAAATTACGTCATTACGTGGAGCGTAATAATGTAGTAATTCAGTATAGTACCATTCCGAATTTGTTTTAAAATCTATTTTTTAGACCTTGAAACACGTTCAAGGTGACAAAAATTTTATATTCAAAACTTGTTTTGGCATCTATTTATAACAGGATATGCAGACTTTCCTGCTTCCATTTTGTCCATTTTATCCATTATTGGATATTCGTTATTTAGTTCAGTCATATAACCTCCTAATACTATTGTAAAGGTTATAAAATCGGGCAAAAGTTTTGTCGTGCTGAACTTGTTTCAGTACCCCTGTAAATAAAAACGGTCATTCCGAACTTGTTTCGGAATCTATTTTATAACATTTCTAATCGGACAAGGACTAGTTTATTTCGTGTTCATCTAAGTAGTCTAGTATTTCATCAACTGTATTCATACCAGTTTTATCTAATAAATCCATAAATTTTTTCTTACGTTCGTCACCTTGAACATCAACTAGTACTGCTAAAATAAAATTAACATCATCAGATATTTGACATAATCTATCATATAACTTCTTACCCATTTCAGTTTTAAATTTTTCTCTTTTAATTAAGTAAGTCATCTATCAAATACCTTTCTAAAAATTCATAATTATTAAAGCCATTATTTTTTGCTTTGTAATAGTAATTATCAACAAATCTTTTTATATATTTTTTCTTACGTTCCTTATTGGTTAAATTTGTGTTAAATTCAGATGTAATTCTTGCTTTTTCAGCATTGCTCATTTCATCTATATAGTTAATTTTACCATTCAAATTAGGCTTTTTCAATACTTCATTGCCTGACAATTTTATCAAACAAGTTAGAGGGCGTTTTATTATTAATATTGCCTATCTTTATATACCCACTTTGCGAATTTCTAGCATTATTATTGCCCCCGTTCAAATTCCAATGATAAGATTTTCGACCAACACGTCCGTATTGGTCTGATATGTCATAACCTAAACTTTCAAGAAAATCATCAGGTGTTGCATCAGGATTTAAGACTTTAAAATTTTCAAATTCTTGTACATTTTGTTTAAGAATATCATCAGCATAAATATTTGTTCCAAAGTCCCCCCAATGATTGCTTTTTCTTTTGTAATAAACGTTGCCGTCATTATCTAATGAAACGGAATAAGAACTAGATTGCCTATTGTTATAAACAGGTGACTTATAAAACTGTTTTTCTGCAACAATTTCATTCTCAGGTGTTGCATTAAAATCGAGATTTGTATTTTTGTGATAATTTTGCACTAAATCGGAATTAATGAAATTCTTTAATTGTTTGTTGTTAAAATAGTTATTGTAATCATTTATAGCACTTCTTACAGATTCTTTTGTCCAATTCCCGTCATATTGTCCACTATTTACGTAACCGTCTTTTGTTAAATAATTGTATTTTTGACTACGTTCACCACGTTTTAATCTTTTAACAATTTCACTAGGCAAATCATTTTCTGATATTGTTTCAAGTGAATATTGATGCTTTCTTGAACGTGGTAAATCTATTGTATTGAAATTAAAATCATCAAGATTATAATGCCCATCAATATCAAATCCAGTTTCACTAGCGAGCCTATCAAACAACCCCCCACCATTTCTAACATTTCTGATATAAGGTAGAGCCTTTTTAGCACCATAGTTTAACAATTCACCTGTGTAGTGTGCAGGCACACCCAACGCACCACCGACTAACGCACCCTCACCAAATCCTTTTGCAGTACCTAGCAACGGATTTTCACCGTTATTTATAGAGTTTATAGCACCGTTTATGCCACCATAAACACCACCACCGAACGCACTATTAAGGACTGCATTACCCAATGCTGAACCAACACCGATAGGTGCAGACATAGTAGCGAACGGAAGTGTAGCAATACCGTATGTAGTAGCAACATCATTAGGAACGTTTTCACCTTGTACACGTTGATACTGTTCAGGTGACATTTCAACGGTTTCACCTTTTGCGTTTTCATACGTTGGATAATGTTCTTCTGAAATGTATCCTTTCAATACTGGTGTTTTATTAAATAACTTATCCCAAAGTCCCATAATTTACCCTTTTGTAATGTGCTACTATTCTTATTGTAGTAGTTCGCAAATCGGGCAAATTTTTTGTCATTTTGAACTTGCGAATTTTCGGTAGGGCGAAGGCGAAAGCCTAGCCTGTAATGTGAAGCAAAACCACGCTTTTGCGACCAGCCGAATAATTCAAGACAGTTTCAGAATTTCTATAACCCCACCACTTGAAAAACTCAAAAAATAAGTTATAATGATATTGAAGTCTTATACTCCCCTCGTGAAAAGGAACGAGAATGCGGTATAAGACTTCGCTATTCATCAATTATTTTATTATACGAATTATTATATTTTTGAATATCTTGTTCCAACAATTCATAAGGTTTAATATTATGAAATTATTTTAAGTTATTATACTTATTGTTTTTTATTTGATACGCATAATTTTTACCATTCCAGTTATATTTTAAATTATCAAACCCATTTGAATCTAAACGTTCTTTATTATTTGGTAAATGAATATTATTTCTTGCATTTCTTAATATAAATCTTAAAGCAGGTATTTGATTAAGATACTCTTTGTCGATTTTTCCAATTGCGCTATTTGGATATGATATTTCGCCAATTTCTTTATTAAAAGTTGTTTTTGGATGTATATAACTTTTATAAAAAACTTTTGCATCTTTTTTATTTTTATTACCAAACAACAAATCCCTACCATACCATAAATCTTTTAAATAAGGCATATAAGGCAATGTTTGCCCCATACTATAAATACTTAATGCAAGACTAGGGATAGCCCAATTATCATTTAATGCTACATCATTTAGATTATTATCATTTGTTAAATAGCCATATAATTTTGTACTCTTAGTCATTTTTGATACCTCCTTAATTTTATTATTTTGTCTAAACTATTTGTGTGTTTTGTATTGCCAATAATGGCATATTACACTTTAAAAGATTAGTACTCTTCATCATTTGTTATATATCCTTGCAATGGTGGTGTATAAAGTCTTAAAACTTTTGCTACTCATCTACTATTCTTATTGTAACAGTTCGCAAATCGGGCAAATTTTTTGTCATTTTGAACTTATTTCGGAATCTAATAAGAAGAGATGCTAAAACTAGTTCAGCATGACGGTTTTGTTTCTCGTCATTCCGAACTTATTTCGGAATCTATTTTAGATCTTTCGCTCTTTTTTGTTATATTACGTGTATTTTATAATATTTCTTGCTCAAGATGACGGTAACTGAGTCAGTTTGAGCGAAGCGAAGAATCTATTATAATTTGTCGTGCTGAACTTGTTTCAGTACCTCTGTAAATATAAAACGGTCATTCTGAACTTGCGAATTTTCGGTAGGGCGGAGGCGAAAGCCTAGCCTGTAATGTGAAGCAAAAGCGTGGTTTTGCTCCTAGTTACGGGCTTACGCCCTACCAAAAATTCGCTTTGTGGTCAAAGAAATGAGGCATTATAACAAAACAATTAATATATTTTGAAGCATTGTTCGTTCAGGCTCTGCCTGACAAAAAATATAAACAACCCCAAAAACATACTAATTCATTATTGTAACGAAATGTAAACAAACCACAATAAAAT